>NZ_JBRREA010000020.1:0-74009 GCF_056759975.1 Stenotrophomonas sp. STEN031 | reverse complement strand
CCGGGGCTATGGTGGCCAGCGGTCTTATGTAATATTGGCTTTATACTTTGGTATTCCCCGCTTGGCGGCTGACGACGCTCCCACAATCAATGGCATGTGTATCGGACAGGCGGCGCCGGTTGAATTCCCGGTCGCCGCCAAGCATCAGAACTGTGGAATCTTCTGCGCCTCCACTATCTGCAATACGAGTTTGCGGGTAGCTGCGCGGCAGGAGCGATAGGCCAGCAACAACCTCCGCTCCGACGGGTCATCCACCAGCTCTGCGTTTTCGCTGGGGATCGCCGCGGAGATTGCATCCAGTTCCCCGCGCCCTGTCGCCAGCCATTCAAATGAAACGTCGGTCACCAGTGCGATGGTGATCAGACGCATCGTGCTGGGTGATATGCCCGTCGGACTTTCCCAGTTACCCACCGCGCTACGGCTTACTTTCAGTTGGCTGGCCAACTCCGCCTGCGTCATCTTCATCTTCCTCCGCGCTTTGCGGATGCGGATTCCCAGATGGTCATGCATAAATTTCTCCTCGAGCGTTGACCATGAGAGCCGACCAAAAGCCTAAGCCATTGCGAGCTTGCGCAGTCGGCAAAGACTTATTGTCAATGTTCATTACGTCCGTGGATTATCCGAACGAAACTCGTCATCGATATTGACGACTTTTGCCAATGTAACTTGCAACTGCTGCCCGTGTTGTTTGATGTCGCTAGGCTGCACTGCGAGCTGCGAAACCAATGGGATTTCCTTGGGAAAACGCTGATAGCTTGATTGGCTTTTGTCTTATGCGTTTAACTGCTGGTGCATGTGTGTCGCAAACCGAATCGAATGAAAAGCTGCAGGCTGTCGATCAATGCAGGTGGGCGCGGATGGGGTTCAAAGGGTCTGCAAAACTGTATGCATGTGCCGCGGGTACATTCGCACTATTGGTCGTCGGGTGGGGCGTACTTTCCATTCGCACGGACAACGACTTGGCCGCTATTGCGGGCCGGCTGGTGCCGGTGCAGGGGATGGCGACGGTGGTGGCGCCGGTGGGCGGGGTGGTCCGCTGGCTGGATGTCGATGATGGCAAGCGGGTGGTGGAGGGGGACACGCTGGCATTGGTGGTCAGCCAGCGGACGATGCCCGAGATCGGTGATGCCAAAGTAGCGCTGGAGCTTGGGCTGCAGCAGCGCGAAGACAGCATCGCGCTGGCGCGCGATGCGCTGAAGGAGCAGTTGGCGGCACAGGCTGCAGGCCTGCACGAGCAGATGCAGGCGGCACGCATCGAGGCACGGCAGATCGGATTGGAGATCGCCACCCGTTGCGAGCAGATACGCATCGCCGACGCCGTGCTGGTCCGTCTGCGGGAAGCCGCGGGCTCATCGGTGGCCGGGTTTGCCGCGGCAGAGCAACAGGAGGCGCTGCTGCTCGATTACACGGTGCAGTTGCAGTCGCTGCGTCGACAACAGGCTGCCGCGCAGCGCCTGATCGCGCAGTTGAAGCAGGCCATGCAGGAGCTGCCGGGGCGGCACAAGGCCAATGAAGCCACCTACGCGGAGCATCTGGCGCAGCTACGCCTGGAGCAGGTCGAGAACGAGGCCAATGCCGCTTTGCTGGTGAAGGCGCCGGTTGATGGCGTGGTGGTTGCGCGGCTGGTCAAGCCGGGGCAGTCGGTCCACGCTGGCCAGCCGCTGCTCAGTGTATTGCCCGGCGATGGTCGGCTCGAGGCCGAGTTGATGGTGCCCGGGCGTGTGATTGGCGCGATGGCGCCCGGTGATCGCGTCGTGTTGCACTATCAGGCGTTTCCGCATCAGAAGTTCGGTGCACAGCACGGCACCATCGCCCACATCAGCCGCACCGCAGTGGACAGTGAAGAGGCGAGCTTCACACCCAAAGTGCCGGTGATGAGGGAGGCGTTCTATCGCGTCACCGTCGAGTTGGCCGATCAGGCCATTCTTGCCCATGGCCGGCTGGAGCCGCTCAAACCCGGCATGATGCTGGATGCGCTGGTCAGCGGCGAGCATGAGCCGCTGAGCGATCGCCTGTTGCAGCCGGTGTATTCGCTTGGGGGCTGGCTGGGTGGGCGTTGAGGTCGCCAGCCGCGCCGGCGGGTGCTGTTGGCAGGCGGGTGCGGTCGCCACAGCGCCAAGGCCGGGATGCCACCACATCACCGGGTTTTGCGATGATGGGCAGTGCTGCCTGGCGTACGCGGGTGCGATGCAGGGAAGGTGATGTGCATGGATTCGGGTATTGATCGCAAACTGCCGAGGGCTGGATTCCGATGATGAAGCGTTTTTGTTGTTCCCTGGCCGTGGCCCTGTCGCTGGCGGTGGTACCACTGGCACAGGCGAGCCGGGCCAGCGCCGACCTGCCCGGCGGCGTGCAGGCCGGGCCCTGCGTCGAAGGCGTCTGCGAATACCGCCTGCAGAACGGTCTGCGGGTGCTGCTGTTCGCCGATGCCAGCAAACCGACGGTGACCGTCAATCTGGTCTATGGCGTTGGTTCATTGCACGAAAACTATGGTGAAACCGGCATGGCGCACCTGCTTGAACACCTGTTGTTCAAAGGCACGCCGAAGCACCCGGATATTCCGGGCGAGATGCAGCAGCGCGGGATCAGCAAGAACGCGACCACCTCGCTGGACCGCACCAATTACTTCGCTTCGTTTCCGGCAAATGACGAGACGCTCGACTGGGTGCTGGGGATGGAGGCCGACCGCATGCTCAACGCCAACGTGGCCAAGGCCGACCTCGACAGCGAGATGACGGTGGTCCGCAATGAGATGGAAGCCGGTGACAACAATCCGGTCGGCGTGCTGATGAAACGCATGCGTTCGGTGGCGTTTGATTGGCACAACTACGCGAACATGCCGATCGGCGCACGCTCGGACGTCGAGAATGTTCCTATCGAGAACCTCAAGGCGTTCTATCGCACCTGGTATCAGCCGGACAACGCCTTGCTTGTCGTTGCCGGCCGCATTGACGCTGGGCGGGCGCTGGCCCGGGTGGCCGCGCATTTCGCACCGCTGAAAAAGCCGATGCGGACCTTGCCCGGCTTCCACACCGTTGAACCGGTGCAGGACGGCGAGCGCGAAGTCAGCGTGCGCCGTAGCAGTGAGCTGTCGCTGGTTGCCGCCAGCTATCACGTGCCGGCGCTGGCGCAGGCTGACAACGCGCCGCTGACGGTGCTGGGCAATGTGCTGGGAGACAACCCCAATGGCCGCCTTTACAAGGCGATGATGGAAACCAGGCTGGCCGCCTTCGCCACCGCCAGCAGCGAGACCCTGCATGATCCTGGCTTGTTCACCCTGATGTCGGTGCTGCCCAAGGACGGCGACCCGGACAAGGTGGAGGCCGAGTTGTTGAAGCAGGCAGAAGCCATCGCCGCGGCGCCGATCACTGAGGCGGAAGTGACGGCTGCCAAACAGCGTATCGCCAATGCCATCGACAAGCGCGCCAGTGACGTCAATGCGATGGCGATGGCATTGTCCGAATACCAGGCCGCCGGCGACTGGCGCCTGCTGTTCGTGCAGCGCGATGCAATCGAAGGCGTGACTGCTGCCGATGTAAATCGTGTTGCAGCGGCCTACCTGAAGCCGCAGAACCGTACGCTCGGCCGCTTTGTGCCGACTGCCGTACCGGACCGCGCAGTGATTCCCGCCGCGCCAGCCGTTGCGGCCCTGGTGGATGGCTACAAGGGCCGAGCGGCAGTCAGCGCAGGTGAAGCGTTTGATCCCAGCGTGGAGAACATCGCCGCGCGTACCGAGAGTTTTGTCATCGGCGACGGCCTGCGGGTTTCATTGCTGCCCAAGCGTAATCGCGGGCAGACGGTAGCGTTGACGGCGACGTTCCGCTTCGCCGACGAGCAGGCCATTACCGGGCGCAGCGAGGCCGGTAGCTGGGTAGGACCGATGCTGATGGCGGGCAGCAAGCGTCTGGATCGTGGCCAGATCGCCGCCCGCTTTGATGCGCTCAATACCCAGGCGCAGGTGAGCGGTGGCATGCAGGGTGCCAGTATCGGCCTCAACGGAAAGCGCGAAAGCTTGGCCGAGGCCCTGCGACTGGCAGCCGACGTGCTGCGCAACCCTGCATTCCCGCAGGCCGAGTTCGAGCAGCTGCGGCTGCAGGCGATCACCGGGCTGGAGTTCCAGCGCAAGGAGCCGGGAACCCAGGCATCGCTGGCCTTGAGCCAGTATTTCGATCCGTGGCCGGTTGGGCACCCGCTGCACGTGCAATCGATCGACGAGTCACTGGCCCGATTGAAGGCGCTCAAGCTGGAGGACGTGCGTGCTTATCACAGGGATTTCTACGGCACTGCGGAAGGTGAGATCGCGGTGGTTGGCGATTTCGATCCAGTGACATTGAAAACCGAGTTGCAGGCTTTGTTCGCCGACTGGAAGTCGCCCAAGCCCTATGCGCCGATCAGCACCCATTACCGGGATGTCGCGGCCACGCATGAACGCTTCGTCACTCCTGACAAGCCCAATGCGGTACTGCTGGCGCGGCAGAACATCTCGATCAATCTGGCTGATGCGGACTTCCCGGCGCTGAACATCGCCGTCGCCATCCTCGGTGGCGACCCGCTCAAGGCGCGCCTGGGCGATCGCATCCGCCAGAAGGATGGCCTGAGTTACAACGTCGGTGCCGGGCTGAGTGCCGACGAAAGTCGCACGGGCCGTGATGACAACGGCAGCCTGAGCATCCAGGCCATCGCTGCGCCGGAAAACATGGGCAAGCTGGAGGCGGCGTTGCGTGAGGAGCTGGCCCGGCTGGTCGCCGACGGCATCACTGCGGAGGAGCTGCGCAGCGCGGTGGCTGAGAAAAAGGTGGCGCGCGAGCAGTCGCGCGCGGCCGACGGCGCCATTGCAGGGCTGTTGAGCGACCATCTGTACTACGGGCGCGACATGTCGTTTGAAGCGCAACGTGATGCCGCCTACCAGGCGCTGACGGTGGAACAGGTCAATGCCGCCATCCGCAAACACCTCAAGCCCGAGCGGCTTAGTGTGTTTGTCGCCGGGGACTTCAAGTAACGTCGGCACAGGGCAAGCTGGCAACGGGGTGGTCGGCGGTCGCCCCGTTGCTGGCTGCAACCGGCGGCACTCAGCGTGGGTGACGGGCCAGCGCCGTTGTTTTGACCGACAGGATCGCTACCCGGTCGGCCCACAGCGACACCAGCAGCCGGGCAGGGCGGGCTTGGCCGGCTGCGTTGGGGTTGTCGCCGGCTTTTTGCCGCATCCGGATGCTTCGAAGCGGCTGCATCGGCCCGGCGCTGCTAGAATTGCGCAGTCCTGGTTTTTTTCGTGAATGACGCCATGAGCCATACCGCCACCGCGCCCGCCAATGCCGAGAAGCGTTACACCGTGCACCGCGCCGACCTGCCGCTGAGCTGCCCGACGCCGGAAATGGCGCTGTGGAACTCGCATCCGCGGGTTTACCTGCCGATCGAGAACGAACCCAATGGCGAGGCTGCCTGCCCGTATTGCGGTTCGGTGTTCGTCCTGGCCGACTGATCGTTGACCGATGCGCCGTTTGACGGTGGTGCAGTTGCTGCCTGCGCTGCATTCCGGCGGCGTCGAGCGTTCAACCCTGGAAATTGCTGCTGCACTGGTGTCCGCCGGACACCGGGCCATTGTCGTGTCCGCCGGTGGCCGCCTGCTGCAGCCCTTGCTGGACAGTGGTGCCGAGCATCTGACCCTGGACATCGGCCGCAAGTCGCTGCTGACCCTGCGGCACGTGGCCTCGCTGCGGCGCCTGTTCAGCGAAACCGGTGCCGACATCGTGCATGCGCGTTCGCGCTTGCCGGCCTGGCTGGGCTGGTATGCGTTGCGCGGCATGCCAGCGAGCCAACGGCCGCACTGGATGACCACCATGCACGGGCTGAATTCGCCCGGCCGCTACAGCGGCATCATGGCCAGTGGCGAACGGGTGGTCTGCGTATCGCAGACCGTGCGTGACTATCTGCTGCAGCACTATCGGCAGACCGATCCGGGCAGGTTGCGGGTGATTCCGCGCGGCGTGGACGTAGGCCAGTTCCCGCGCGTGGAGCGCAGCGACCGCCGGCCGCGGCTGGCGGTGGCGGCACTGCATCCCTCCCTGGCGGTGGCGGTACCGCTGTTGCTGCTGCCCGGGCGCGGCACCCGCCTGAAGGGACATGCGCATGCCTTGCATCTGCTGGCGGCGCTGCAACGCGAGGGCCAACCCGCGGTGCTGTGGATGCCGGGCGTACGCGAGCCGGGCCGCGAAACCTATGTGCGCGAGCTGGAGCAACTGGCAGGAACGCTGGGGGTGGCCGAACAGGTAGTGCTGAGCGAACCCACAGCCCGCATCGCCGAGGCCTATGCCGCCAGCGATCTGGTCCTGCAGTTGTCGGATAAACCGGAGGCGTTTGGCCGTACCGTACTGGAAGCGCTGTCGGTTGGCCGTCCTGTGGTCGGCTGGAACCATGGCGGCGTGGGCGAACTGCTTGGCCAGCTGCAGCCCTCCGGTGCGGTCGCCCAGGGCGACATGCAGCAGCTGACGCAAAGCGCGCTGCAGCTGCTGCAAGACCCACCATCCCTTCCCCGACGCATCCCCTATACGTTGCAGTCGATGCAGCGTGCGACCCTGGACGTCTATGCAGAACTTGCTGGCTGATCCGTCCCCTGCAGTGGCTCCGCGCCAGCCAGGCTGGTGGGCGCCGATCTGGGTGATCGCCTATGTCGCATTGTTGCCGTTGCCGGGTATCGCCGAATCGGTGCTGGTGCTGGGCGCCTTGTTTACCGTGGTGCGCCTGTTGCTGCTGCGGTTGCGCAAGGGAAGCGGCATCCGCAGCCTGCTGGGTGTGCCGGCATTGGCGCTGACCAGCGTGTTGTTCTGCGCGTATTGGCTGCCGCAACTCGGTTCGGCGATAGGCGCGGAGGATCCGGGGAAAGTCTGGGGCAAGGTCGCCGGCGGGCTGCGCTATCTGCCTTTCATGTGGTTGGTGGCGATAGCCGTGGGTACACCCCGGCGGCGCAACACCACCTTCAGCGGGCTGGCGTTGATCAGCGGGTTGTGGACGCTGGATGCATTGCTGCAGGCCGGTAGTGGGACCAGCCCCCTGTTCTGGAGCCTGGATCAACTCAAGTGGCTGAGCAGCGGGCATGGGCTGTGCTCATTGGACGAGGTCGCGGCAGCCGACCGCCTGCCAGGCATCTTCGGCCCCTGCAATCTGAAGTTCGGCCAGGTGCTGGCCAGTCTGTCGCCGTTCCTGCTGTTCCTGGCCGGCGCGCGTCTCGGCCGTGGGGGCTGGTTGTTGGCCGCCGCGGCGGTTGGCGCGGTGCTGGTGCTCGCCGGTTCGCGCGCTTCGCTGATCACCTATGCGCTGGTTCTGCTGATCTCCGGCTGGCGCCTGCTGGGAACGAAATGGCTGCTGCTGGTGATGCTGGCGGCGGTTGTCGGCATTGGCGCGCTGGCGGGCGGCTCGGCACAGGTGCGCGAACGTTTTGCGCGCACGGCGATGGCATTCGGCGGCGGTGCCGAGGGGCTGAACGAAGCCCTGTCCGGGCGCGGCCAGATCTGGTCCGCGGCCTTGTGCATGGTGCGCGAGCACCCGCTCAACGGGGTGGGGGCGCGCGGTTTTCGTGATGCCTACCCGGGCTGCAATCCAACCCCGGCGCAGGATCCGGTGTGGGGCGAGGGCCCGGCGCTGCACGCCCACCAGATCGTCCTGGAAATCCTTGCTGAAACCGGTGTGCTGGGCCTGCTGCTATGGATCGCCGGTGCGGCCATGGCCTTGCGGGCCTGGATCTATTCCGGCCCGCAGGCGCGTGATCGCGCGCGTCCGGCAGCGCTGGCCTTGCTGGTGACGGTATTCCCGCTCAATACCCATCTGGCGTTCTACTCCGCATTCTGGGGTGGCGTGACGGTATTGCTGGCGGCGCTGTATGCCGGTGCGCTGCTGGCCGAAACCGACGGGCAGGACCCTTGAGCCAGTCGGCGGTTGCGGTGTAGCCCGGCTCAATCGTAGAAGTGGCTGCGGCCTTCGGGCTGGCGCTTGAAACGACGGTGGATCCACAGGTACTGGTCCGGTGCCTCGCGCACCATCTGCTCGATCGCGGCGTTGACCTGGGCGGTATCGGCAACGGCATCGTCGGTGGGAAAGCCGGGCAGGGGCGGGGCGATCTTCAGCACATAGCCACTGCCGACGCGGCGATGGAAGTACGGCACCACTGCGCAGCCGGTCATCCGCGCGAACTGATGGGTGGCGGTGATGGTGGATGCGGGCATGCCGAAGAACGGCACGAAGACCGAATCCTTGCCGCGCATGTCCTGGTCCGGCGCGTACCAGAGGAAGCCGCCCTTCTTCAGGTGGCGCACCGTGGCGCGGATGTCCTCGTTGGCGAACATCGCGCAGGCGTACTTGAGCCGCCCGCTTTTTACCGCCCATTCCATTACCGGATTACGGTACTTACGGTACATGCCGGCCAGCGGTACGTGATCGCAGAGCAGGCGGCCGCACATTTCCAGGGTCATGAAGTGGCCTGATACCAGCAGCACACCACGGCCTTCGGCCTGCAGTGCCTTCAGGTGCTCCAGTCCCTCCCATTGCACCTGCGGGCGGATGACATCGATCTTGCCCCACCAGGCGCGGGCGAACTCGAACACACCGACGCCCAGTGCATCGAAGCTGTCGCGCAGCAGGCGCTGGCGCCAGGCCTCGTCTTTCTCGGGGAAACACAGTTTGAGATTGACCTCGGCCGCGCGGCGGCGGCTGCGTGCCAGGTGCAGGGCCAGCCAGCCGATGCCACGGCCCAATGCTCGCTGCAGCGTCCATGGCAGGCGCGCGGCGACGAAGGCGATGCCCAGCCAGGCAAAGGTGGGCCAGTGGCGTGGCTGCAGCAGCGAGGGCCGGGTGGCGCTGGAGGGTGAATCGGACATGCGTCGATTCTAAGCCACGGGCGGTGACGGGGGAGCAGATGGGGTTTGCTGGAGTGGGCGGGCAGATGCGGGCCCGGCTGGCGATGACCGGGCGGTGCGCATGCGCGGGGAATGGCTGGAACGGTGTCCAGGCACGGCGTTGCAGTGTGCAGCCGCGGCCCTTGTCTCTCGCATTTTCGGTGTTCTCCCGTATCCTTCGCCGATGCGTAAGGATCCTGTTGAACTTCTGCTGCGCGGCATTTACTCCGCGGTGCTTTACCTGCTGCTGCCCATCACCGTGTATCACCTGGTATGGCGCGGCTTTCGTGTGCGCGAATATTTCCGCCGCTGGGACGAGCGTTATGCCTCGTATCCGGATAGCGGCAGTCAACCGCGGGTGTGGTTGCACGCGGTGTCGGTGGGCGAGGTCAATGCGGCAGCGCCGCTGGTCAATGCGTTGCGTGCACAGCGCCCGGATATCCGCTGGATCATCACCACCATCACGCCCACCGGCTCGCAGCGTGTGCGTGCGCTATGGGGCGATGCGGTGGATCATGTGTATCTGCCATACGACGTGCCGGGCAGCGTCAGTCGCTTTCTCGAGCACTTCCAGCCCAGCCTGGCGCTGATCCTGGAGACCGAGCTGTGGCCGAACATGTTGTTTGGCTGTCGTGATCGCGGCATTCCGGTCTACATTCTCAACGCGCGCCTGTCGGCGCGGTCGTTGAAAGGCTATCGCGTGCTGAAAGCGCTGGTTGGGCGTGCGCTGCGCACGGTGACCTGCGTCGCCGCGCAGTCGCAGGCGGATGCGGAGCGCTTCATCGAGCTGGGCGCTCTGCCCGAGCAGGTGCAGGCGCTGGGTAATCTGAAATTCGATATCCATCCGCCGGATCCGACGACGGTGCTGCAGGCGTTCCACCAGCATGTACCGGCGACGCGACCGATATGGATTGCTGCCAGTACCCACGAAGGTGAAGAGCAGGCGGTGATCGAGATCCATGCGCGCTTGCTGAAGCAGCATCCGGATGCCTTGCTGCTGTGGGCGCCGCGGCATCCCGAGCGCTTTGCCAAGGCCGAGGCGCTGGCGCGCGAGGCCGGCTGGCGCGTAGCCACGCGCAAGGCACAGCAGTGGCCCGATGCGGATGCGCAGGTATTCGTGATCGATACCCTGGGCGAATTGATGGCGTTTTATGCCTGCGCGCAGGTGGCATTCGTCGGCGGCAGCCTGCAGGCCATCGGCGGCCACAATCTGCTGGAGCCGGCAGCGATGGGTACGGCCGCGGTTACCGGCCCGCACCTGCACAACTTCGCCGAAATTTCGCGACGGATGGATGAGGCTGGAGCGCTATGCATCTGTGCTGATGCCGCCGGAGTGGAGGCAGCCGTGTCGCGTCTATTGCAGGACGTGGCCGAGCGTGAGCGCATGGTGCAGGCAGGGCGCGCGCTGGTCGCCAATGGCCGTGGCGCGCTGGAACATACGATTGCATTGATCACACCGCAGTTGCCGCCGCCGAGTGAGTCCGCTGCCTAGCCGGGGTAAGCGAAGCGCTGGGGCCTGTTTGTAGGAGCGGCGTAAGCCGCGAAGCTGATGGTGCTTGAGTCCTCTGCACCCGTGCACGCTTATACGGTGCTTGCTTCGCGGCTTACGCCGCTCCTACAACGAAGCAATGCTGTGCTGCACTGGTGGGGGCATCGTTTGGGTGGTGGTGCTCGCCAGCAATGTTCCAGAAACAAGAAAGGCGGGCCGAGGCCCGCCTTTCTGCATTACGTTTCCGCGCAGCGTTACTGCGCGTTGTTCGGCTGCAGCTTGGAAGCGGCATCCACCGTCAGCAGGCGGTTGATGTCCTGGATTTCGCTGATATCCAGATCGCCGATGGCCTGGCTCAACTGCAGGCGGGCCTGCAGGAAGTTGTAGCGCGACGTTGCGTAGTCCAGCTGGGCCTGGAACAGGGTCTTCTGGTTCTGCACCACGTCCAACACGGTACGGGTGCCGACTTCCAGGCCGACCTGCGAGGCATCATAGGCGCTCTGTGCCGAGACCACGGTCAGGCGACGCGCTTCCACTTCGCTGATACCGGCAACCAGTGCCTGGTAGGCATTGCGGGTGTTGCGGTCGAGGGCACGCTTCTGCTGCTCGAAGGTATCCTGGGCGATATCGCGACGGGCCAGCGCCTGACGCACACCGGACTGGGTGGCACCACCGGCGAAGATCGGCACGTTCAGGGTCAGGCCGATCGAGTTGGTGGTGGCATCCGGAACAGCAGTGCCGCTGCCGGTGCTGTCACCCCAACGCGCGCTCTTGCCCCAGCTGCCGCCCAGGGACAGGGTCGGATAGTGGCCGCCACGGGCGGAGGAGACGTTGGACTCTGCGGCGCTGACCTGCAGCTCCTGCGCCTTCAGCGCCGGGTTGCGCGAGACCGCATCGGCGACCAGCTGGTCGACGTTGCTGCGGTTGGCTGGCACTTCCGGGCGGAAGTCGACCGGCAGGCCGCGCAGGTCGCGCACCGGCTGGCCGGTCAGCTCGGTCAGCGCCTGGTAGGCATCTTCCAGTGCATTGCGGGCAAGAATGGTATTGGCGCGGGCCTGATCGTACTGGGCACGTGCTTCGTGCATGTCGGTGATCGGTGCCAGGCCCACTTCCAGACGCTTGTCGGCGTAGTCGAACTGCTTCTTCGCAGCGGCTTCGTTGGTCTCGGCGGCAGTCAGCGACTCGATGCCGACCAGCACGTTGAAGTAGGTGGTCGCAGTACGCACGATCAGCTCGTCGTTGGCCGACTCGAGATCGAAATCGGCAGCCTTGCTGACGTCACGCTGCGCGCGCAGGTTGGCGAACTGACTCCAGTTGAACAGGGTCTGGCTGCCGTTGATACCGTAGTTGCGGGTCTTGGAGGTGGAGCTGCCGCTGATGTCGTCGTAACTGGTGCGGGTACGGTTCAAGGACGCTTCACCGCCGATCTGCGGCAGCAGTGCTGCGCGGGCCTGTACCTGGCCTTCCTTGTTGATCAGGCGCGTGGATTCAGCCGCAGCCAGCTGCGTGTCACCGTTGCGGGCCATTTCGTAGACCTGCAACAGGTCGGCGGCATGGGAAGTCAGCGGAGTGAGGGCGACTGCCAGCGCAAGGGTGAGGGATCGGCGGATCATTGCGGCTTCCTTGGACGGTTTTAGAGTTGGAATTGCGGTGCGGGCGCAGCGCCCTGCAGGTAATCAAGATCGGTTTCGAACAGCGAGGCGACGCTGCCGTCGGCCTGGACCAGCACCGCTTCCATCACCGGCGAGACGCCGCGGATGGCAAACAGGCGGCCGCCAGTGCGCAGCAGCTTCAGCAGTTCCACCGGAACGGTTTCTACCGCACCGGTGATGCAGATGGCGTCGAACTGACGCTGGCTCTGCCAATTCAGGCCGTCGGCCACTTCAATGCGGACATTGCTGCCCAGCTTGGCGGCGTCCAGGTTCTGGCGCGCGCGCTCGGCCAGTTCGGGCTGGATTTCCAGGCTCAGCACTTCGCGGGCCAGTTCGCCCATGCAGGCGCTGAGGAAGCCGCTGCCGGTGCCGATTTCCAGCACTTCGTCGGTGGGCTGCAGGTCCAGCGCCTGCAAGGTACGGCCTTCGATGACCGGCTTCATCATCTTCTGGCCATGGCCCAGCGGCAGCTCGATATCGGCATAGGCCAGGGCACGGTGCGATTCGGCGACGAAGGCCTCACGCGGCAGGCGGGCCAGCACGTCCAGCACGCGGACCTCCAGCACATCCCAGGGCCGGATCTGCTGTTCAACCATCATTTCGCGGACGTGGGAGTAATTGATCGTCATGGGAAGCTCATCATTCCTGCGCAGTGGGCCGGCCATTTTACCGGTTACCAGGCACAAAGTACGGGCCCAACATTGCGGCGGGGACCGCGTTGGACGCAGTGCCGGAAGTCATTCGCACCTCCGGTTCATTCAGCTTGCTGGCGCGGGGCATACGCCCGGATGAAGAAATCGACGCTGGCGGCGATATGCACGTCGGCATTGAGTTGGTCCGGAGCGGCGCACAGGCCACACATCATATGGGTATGGACTTCGCCCTTGATCAGGCAGAAGAACTGGCGGGCAGCCAGGGTCGTATCCTCGATGGCCAGCTGGCCACGGCTGACGCGGGCGCCAAGGAACTCGGCCAGGGCCGCCTCGGTGCGGGCCGGGCCTGCCTGCCAGAACATCTGCCGGACCCGGTCGTCGGTATCCGGGGTCATCATCATGCGCTGGGTGGCAATGGCCGCATCGCTGCTGATCAGTGTGAAGAAGGCATGGCCGATACCCAGCAACTGGCCGCGCAGCGGGGCCTCGTTGTCGGTGACGAACAGATCATCGGGCATCATTTCCACGCACTTGGCCTGGATTGCCTCGCTGAACAAGGTGTCCTTGTCGCCGAAATGGCTGTACACCGTAAGTTTGGAGACGCTGGCGCGGGCGGCGATCTCATCCATGCTGACGCCGTTGAAACCCTGCTCGATGAACAATTCCTTGGCCGCCTCAAGGATGGCCGCGCGCTTGCCCAGATCCTTGGGGCGACCCGGACCGGAACTGCGTGGCGTCGCTGTCGTGGCGGCGCGGGAGGATGTTTTCGGGCACATCAGGTAATACTAGACCAGCTGGTTCGATATTTATACTATACCGATGCGTTCAGTAATGGCGGTGAAATCCCGCCATCTCTCTCCCCTTGCGTTTGCGACCTTATTTATGACCCACCTTCGATGGATTGGCTGTTGCCTGCTGTTGTCCTTGCTTGCTGCCTGCGGCAAGCCTGAAACCGCGCCTGTACATGCTGTACCCGTGCTGGTGGAGCACCCGGCCGGCAATGGCGGGGTAGCGATCAGTGCCTATCCGGGCGAGGTGCGTGCCCGCGAGGAAACCGCGCTGTCCTTCCGGGTCAGCGGCAAGCTGCTGCGGCGTGAAGTCGACGCCGGCCAGCGGGTGGACAAGGGGCAGTTGCTGGCCGAGCTGGATGTGGCTGACTACAGCCTGCAGGCACGCGCGGCACAGGCGCAATACGCCGCCGCCGAGGCCGACCTGGTCCGTGCCCGCGATGAGCACAAGCGCTACCAGACCCTGGCCAGCCAGCAGCTGGTCAGCCAGTCGGCGCTGGATGCGCAGACTGCGGCGTTGAAGGCCGCGCAGGGCCAGGCCGATGCGGCGCGGGCCAATCTGGACGTGGCGCGCAACCAGGCGGCTTATTCCCGGCTGCTCGCGCCGGAAGGCGGCATGATCGCCAGCCGCGAGGCCGAGGCCGGGCAGGTGGTGGCCGCCGGCCAGACCATCTATACGATGGCCGCCGATGGCGCGCGCGAAGTGGCTATTGCCCTGCCGGAAAGCGCCATCCGCGATTTCAGCGTTGGCCAGGCGGTCGAGGTCGAGTTGTGGAACCAGCAGGGCAAGCGTCTGTCAGGCAGCATCCGCGAGATCGCCGCCGCTGCCGATCCGCAGGCGCGTACCTATGCCGCGCGGGTCAGTCTGGCGGCTGAGGCATTGGACGCAGTCGAGCTGGGCCAGAGTGCGCGGGTGTTCATCGCCCACGGCAAGGACGGTGTGATGAGCATACCGCTGGCGGCAGTACAGCCTGGCAAGCAGCCGCAGCAGGCCAGCGTGTGGGTGGTGAACCCGGCCGATGGCAAGTTGCAGGCGCGCGCGGTGACGCTGGGCGCTTATGGTCCGGAAAGCGTGCCGGTGCTGCAGGGCCTGAAGACTGAAGATTGGGTGGTTGCGGCCGGTGGGCATCTGCTGCGCGAGGGCCAGCAGGTGACTGCCGTTGATCGCAGCAACCGGCCGGTGCTTGCGCCTGCCGCCGTGTCCGCAAAGAAAGGGGAGTGAGGCGTGAAGCGCTTCAATCTCTCCGAATGGGCGCTCGGTAACCGCCCGCTGGTGCTGTTCATGATGATCGCGATGGCGATCATCGGTGCCTGGTCGTACAAGCACCTGGGGCAGTCCGAAGACCCGCCGTTCACCTTCAAGGCGATGGTGGTGCAGACCATGTGGCCCGGTGCCACCGCCGAGCAGGTGTCCAAGCAGGTCACCGAACCGATTGAAAAGGCGTTGATGAACACCGGGCAGTTCGAGTTCATCCAGGCCTATTCGCGCCCGGGTGAGTCGCAGGTGATCTTCATGGCGCGCGACTCGATGCCGTCCAAGGACGTGCCCGAGCTGTTCTACCAGGTGCGCAAGAAGGTTGGCGACATCCATTCGCAGTTGCCGGCCGAAGTGATCGGGCCGTTCTTCAACGATGAGTTCGGCGACACCTTCGGCAATATCTACGCGTTGACCGGCAAGGGCTTCGACTATGCGCTGATGCGCGACTATGCCGACCGCATCCAGCTGCAGCTGCAGCGCGTGGATGACGTGGGCAAGGTCGATCTGCTCGGCCTGCAGGACGAGAAGGTCTGGATCCAGCTGTCCAACACCAAGCTGGCGACGCTGGGTGTGTCGATGCAGCAGGTGCAGCAGGCGCTGGCGCAGCAGAATGCGGTGGCCCCGGCCAGCTGGTTCGAGACCCCGACCGATCGCGTACAGCTGCGTGTGACCGGTCAGTTCACCTCGGTCGAGGACATCCGCAATTTCCCGATCCAGGCCGGTGATCGCACGGTGCGGCTGGGCGATATCGCCGAGGTGAAGCGCGGCTTCGCCGACCCGGCTTCGGCCAAGATGCGTTTCATGGGCGAGGACGCCATCGGCATTGCGGTGGCGATGAAGAACGGCGGTGACATCCTCAAGCTGGGCAAGACCCTGGACAGCGAGTTCGAGCAGCTGCAGAAGACGCTGCCGGCCGGCATGCAGCTGCGCAAGGTGTCCGATCAGCCGCATGCGGTGAAGGAATCGGTGGGCGAGTTCGTCAAGGTGCTGACCGAGGCGGTGGTGATCGTGCTGCTGGTGAGCTTCTTCTCGCTGGGCTGGCGTACTGGCCTGGTGGTGGCGGTGTCGATCCCGCTGGTGCTGGCGATGACCTTCTTCGTCATGCACCAGTTCGACATCGGCCTGCACAAGATTTCGTTGGGTGCCCTGGTGCTGGCGCTGGGTCTATTGGTGGATGACGCGATCATCGCGGTGGAGATGATGGCCACCAAGATGGAGCAGGGCTATGACCGCCTGCGTGCGGCCAGCTTTGCCTGGACCTCCACCGCGTTCCCGATGCTGACCGGCACCTTGATCACCGCCGCCGGCTTCCTGCCGATCGCCACCGCGGCGTCGAGTACCGGTGAGTACACGCGCTCGCTTTTCCAGGTGGTGACGATTGCGCTGGTGGTGTCGTGGATCGCCGCGGTGCTGTTCATTCCCTACCTCGGCGACAAGATGCTGCCGGACCTGCACAACCCGCAGCCGCCCAAGCCGGGCAGCATCGCCGGACGCTGGCGCGCGCTGCGTCTGCGTTGGGCCGACCGCAATCCGGCGTTGGCCAACCTGGTCAAGCCGAAGGAGCTGGCGCACGACCATGACCCCTACAAAAGCGCGTTCTACCAGCGCTTCCGGGTGTTCCTGGATGCCTGCCTGCGGCGTCGCTGGCTGGTGATCCTGGCCACGGCAGGTCTGTTCGTGTTCTCGCTGGTGATCTTCCGCTTCGTGCCGCAGCAGTTCTTCCCGGATTCAACCCGGCCCGAGCTGATGGTGGATATCGAACTGGCTGAAGGCGCATCGCTGACCGCTACCCAGGCCCAGGCCGAGAAGTTCGAGGCGTTGATCAAGGGCCACAAGGGCGTCGCCAACTTCGTCGGTTATGTCGGCAATGGTTCGCCGCGTTTCTACCTGCCGTTGGACCAGCAGTTGCCGGCCACCAATTTCGCCCAGTACGTGGTGCTGGCGCAGGACACCAAGGCGCGCGAGGAGCTGCGTGATTGGCTGTTGAAGGAGGTCGTGCCCCAGTTCGGTGATGTGCAGCTGCGTGTGACCCGGCTGGAGAACGGCCCGCCGGTTGGCTACCCGGTGCAGTTCCGTATTTCCGGCGAGCATATCGAGCGGGTGCAGGCCATAGCCGCGCAGGTGGCGGAAAAGGTGCGGCAGAACCCGCATACCACCAACGTCAACCTCAACTGGAGCGAGCCGAGCAAGGTGGTGCGGCTGGTCGTCGACCAGGACCGCGCGCGGGTACTGGGCGTGAGCAGTGCGCAGATCGCACAGTTCCTGACCAGCTCGCTGTCCGGCATGAGCGTGAGCACCTACCGCGAAGGCAATCGCCAGATCGGCATGCTGCTGCGTGGCCCGGATGACGAGCGTGCGCGTCTGGACATGCTCGGCAGCCTGGCCATCCCGACCGCCAACGGCAAATCGGTATCGCTGTCGCAGGTGGCCAAGCTGGAATATGCCTTCGAAGACGGCATCATCTGGCACCGCGACCGTCTGCCAACCGTCACCGTGCGCGCCGATATCGGCGACAGCATGCTTCCGGTAGGCGTGGTCGAACAGATCGTGCCGACCTTGAGCGAGATCCGTGATGCCCTGCCCAGTGGCTACCTGCTGGAAACCGGCGGCACGGTGGAGGACTCCGCGCGCGGCCAGGACTCGATCAAGGCCGGCATGCCGCTGTTCCTGGCGGTGGTGGCGACCTTGCTGATGGTGCAGCTGCGCAGCTTCTCGCGGGCGGCGATGGTGTTCATCACCGCACCGCTGGGCATCATCGGCGCGACCTGGTTCCTGTTGCTGTTCCAGGCGCCGTTCGGCTTCGTGGCGATGCTGGGCACGATTGCCCTGGCCGGCATGATCATGCGCAACTCGGTGATCCTGATCGACCAGATCCAGCAGGACATCGATGCCGGCCATGACCGCTGGCACGCCATCATCGATGCCACCGTGCGCCGCTTCCGGCCGATCGTACTGACTGCGCTTGCTGCAGTGCTGGCGATGATCCCGCTGTCGCGCAGTGCCTTCTATGGCTCGATGGCGATCTCGATCATGGGCGGGCTGATCGTCGGTACGGTGCTGACCCTGGTATTCCTGCCGGCCCTGTATGCGGCCTGGTTCCGGGTGCGCGCGGACGAGGCCGGCCACTGAGGACCGGCCCGCCGGGATCGGACCGCAGGCCAGCGCATAAGCGGCCTGCGTAAGGACGGCGTAAGAAACGGCGATGGATTTCACGCTTGAGATGGTAAATTGGCGCGTCGGCGGGGGAGCCGACGCGACCTGCGGAGGCGGGTTTGTCCAGACGCCACAGCCCATCCACGCTCATTGCCGCACTGCAGGCCGTTCGCATTCGCATGGCTGGGCTGCTTTGGGTGCTACTCGCCAGCAGCCTGCTGTGGGCCGGTGGCGCGCAGGCTGCCCGGCATACCGTGGCCGGCTGGGGTATGGAGCAGGGGCTGCCGCACAATCTGGTGCAGTCGATCGCGCAGGGCAGCGATGGCTTCATCTGGCTGGGTACGTGGGAGGGCGTGGTCCGCTTCAATGGCCGCAGCTTCACCGTGTTCGACCGCCAGAATACGCCCGGCATGGAGCTGTCCGGGGTGCTCAGCATCCTGCCCGAGGCCGATGGTGCGATGCTGTTCGGCACGGTTTCCGATGGCGTTTATCGCTACCACCGCGGCCGCTGGGAAGCGCTTGGCGGCGCCGATGCCCGGCATCTCTCGGTAAGCGCGCTGTTGCGCGATGGCGCCGGTGACCTCTGGATCGGGGCAAACGACAAACTGCTGAAGTTGCTGCCTTCGGGGCAGTTGCTGGATGCGGGCAGTGCCCTCGGCTTGCCCGAGGTGCCCATCACCGCGCTGCATGCCGGCAGCGGTGACACCTTGCTCGTCGCCACGGAAAAAGGCGTCTACCAGATCCGCAAGGGACAGCTGGGCGCGTGGAACAACACCGCCGGATGGGTGGTGCGTGACCTGCTTCCCGACGCAGAGGGCGGCTGGTTGATCGCCGCCGATGACGGCGTTCATTGGCTGCACGGCGATGGCCGCCGCCAGCATCTGCTGCCTGGCGAGCGGGTGGATGCGGTACGCCTGGATAACAGCGGTGCGGTATGGCTGAGCCTGTCGGCTGGACGCCTGGTGCGCTGGAATGCAGGCAATATCGAACGGATCGCGATCCCCGGCCAGGTCAGTCCGGCGCTGATGATCGATCGCGAGGGCCTGGTCTGGTCGGGCAGCACCGACGGTTTGTTCCGCATCGACGAGGGGGCTGCGCGTGGCCTGACCAGTGAGGACGGGCTGGGCTCGGACTATGTGCGCGCGCTGATCCAATCGGCGGACGGCAATGTCTGGATTGGCCACTCCGAAGGGCTCGACCGGCTGCGCGACGAGGCGATCAGCCGCGTGCGGCTGCTCCCTGGCAATGGCCGCGATGCGTCGGTGCTGGCCTTGGCGACACGTGGCGATGCGTTGTGGGCCGGCACGTACAACAAGGGCGTGTTCCACCTGGACGCGGCGGGAAAGGTGCTGCAACGGATTCCGTTGCCCGGTACGGTCCAGCCATTGGTGCGCAGCCTGCTCAGCGAGAGTGATGGCGGTCTGTGGATTGGCAGTTCCGAAGGACTGTTTCATCACCGGCAGGGGCAGCTGCGCCACTACGGGCTGGAGGAGGGATTGCCAAGCCTGGCCGTGCATGCCTTGTATCGCGATGCCTCGGGTGTGCTGTGGATCGGCACCAACGGTGGCATGGCGAGCCTGGGCAAGGACGGCAAGCTGCAAGGCTGGTCGGCCGATCTCGACTTTCCTGCCCGCTATGTCTTCGATTTCCTGGGGGACGACAATGGTGACCTGTGGATGGCAACCGACCACGGTTTGCTGCGCAAGCGGGGGCTGGACATCACCGTGTTCGACCACCGCAACGGACTGCCGCGGGACAAGATCTTCCGGGTGATCGATGACGGTGGCGGACACCTGTGGCTGTCCAGCAACCAGGGGGTGTTCCGGCTGGACCGCCGCGACCTGATCGCGGTAGCCGCCGGTGCCCGCACCCATCTCGCGGTGCAGGTGCTGGACCATACCGATGGCATGCCCAGCAGCCAGGGCAATGGCGCATCCACGCCGGCAGGCTGGCTCACCAACGAAGGGGAGCTGTTGTTTCCCACTGGCGGCGGCCTGGCGGTGATCGATCCGCAACGCGTGGACGGCAATACCCGTTTCAACAAATTCCCCGTCGCCATCGAAAGCGTGGTGGTTGATGGCGATCCGCAACCACTGCGCAGCGCCTATGGCTTGCCCGCCGGCGTGGACCGGATTGCCGTGGCCTATGCCGGTTTGGGCTTCCGCGCGCCGGACAAGATGCGCTATCGCTATCGGCTGGAGGGCTTCGACCGGGACTGGGTGGATGCAGGCAGCCGTATCGAAGCGGTCTACACCAATCTGCCGCCGGGACACTATCGGCTGCGGATCCAGGCCATGTCGCTGCCGCTGGATTGGGAGAACACCAGCCGCGGCGGCGAGGCGGTACTGAGCCTGGATATCGCCGCCCCGCTTTGGCAGCGGCCCTGGGTGCGTTGGTTGAGCGGCGTTGCGTTGCTGGGTTTGCTGCTGCTGTTGCTGGGCTGGCGCGCGACCAGCTACCGGCTGCGGCAGAAACGCCTGAACGACGAGATCGCCGCGCGTACACAGGAACTGAGCGAGAAGAATCGTGCGCTCGAGCAGGCCGATTTCGAGCGCGCAAGTCTGCTGCAACGGCTGGAGCATCAGGCCATGCACGATGCGCTGACCGGCCTGCCGAACCGGCGTGCGGGTGATGCGTACCTGCAGAGGGCGCTGTCGCAGGCGGCAGCCGATGGCACGTCCTTGAACGTGGCGCTGGTCGATGTCGACCACTTCAAGCAGATCAACGACCGCTACGGGCACGAAGCGGGAGATCAGGTGTTGCGGGATATCGCCGGACTGCTGCAGCTGCGCCTGGGCAAGTGCCAGTTCGTGGCCCGCCATGGCGGCGAGGAGTTCCTGGTGGTAATGCCGGGCATGTCGCTGCAGGCGGCGGTGGAGGTCCTGCAGGAATTGCGGGTCCGGTTGGCGCGGCTGCGCTTTGAAGAGGTGGATGCCGAGGTGGGAGTCACTGTCAGCATCGGCGTTGCCACGCTCGGACCCGGCCAGGACACCGTTCGTACCCTGTTGGCGGCTGCGGACCGGCAGCTGTATCGGGCCAAGCGTGAAGGCCGCAACCGGGTGCTTGCCTGATCCGCGCAAAGGGGTGCTGCTGGACTTCGCGCTGATCAGCGAGGCCTGCGCAACGGTGTCATGCCGATGCCGCAGGCCACCAGCGCCAGGCCTGTCCATTTGAGCGCGCCATAGATGTTGCCCTGGTAGATATCGGCCAGCGCCAGCCAGAAGAAAGCGAGGTTGGTCAGGACCGATACCAGGGCGGCATCACCGGGGTTGCGTGCGGCGACGGTGATGACGTGGATGCGCACGGCGGCGATCAGGCCGATCGCGGCGACCGGCCACAGCGATGCCGGCCAGGCAGGACGAATGGCGGCAAGCAGGATCAGGGTCAACATGCCGGCGGACAGGTTGTAGAGACCGTTGGTGGTGCTGGCGCGTTCACCTGCCAGCGCAAGCTGGCCCAGGGTCAGGAACGACCCGGCATAGGCCAGCGCGGCGGAAGCGGCCAGCAGATGCGAACCGTTGAGGTTGAGACCGGCGGTTCCCGGTTGCAGCGTCAAGGCCAGGCCGGCGAAGGCCAGCACCGCACCTGCACGTGCGCGCAGGTCGCGCACTGCCTGGAACGTTACCAGCAGGGGGGCGGCGTTTAGCAGCATCGAGACCTCGATCGCGCTTGCGCCCGGCCAGGACAGCGCGGCGTAGTACGCCGCAAACGCCCACACCCCCACCACGCTGCGCAGGGCATGCAGGCGCAGGGGAGCCTTGGGAAGCTCCTGTGGCGGGTTCAGCAGCGCGCCTACCAGATACTGTGCAATCAACAGCCATAGCGGATGGATCGATGCGCTGGCCTGGCTGCTGACGATCAGCGCGGTGATGGCGGACAGCAGGCTGGCAACAGCGCCGAGCAGCAGCGTTCGCATCAGCCCGGTCCGATCGCCGTCGGACGCGCGAAGCTGCCGTATTGCCGCTGGGGAAGAGTGATGGGAATGGGCAGACGGCGCGGAACGGTGCGCCACTTGCTGGCTGCGGCGGGCGTAGCGGATTGTCCCTGTCGCGCTGGGAAGCGCTGCGCAGCGATGCATTGCTTGTCCTCGATGCCGACGTCACCTGGATCAGGCAACAAGGAAATCTTCGATGCAGGGCGAGGAAGGTTGGTCGGCGGTGCTTGCCCCTTGCTCATGGCGCTGCCTGCTGCGTGTTGCGTCGGTTGCGTAGCGACGGCGCTGCCAGCAGCGCCGTCAGTGCCGTGCCCAGCTGGCGGACCTGGTCGACGGTATGCGCTGCGGATAGGGATATCCGTATTGCTCCCTGGCCGCGGGCGATGGTGGGGTAGTAAACCGGGGTGGTGATGGCGTCATGGAGGCTCAGCAGCGTATCCGCACTGGCAATGGCCGCGGCGGCATCGCGGCAGGGAATGACCCTGAACGCGATATCGGTGCCGGCCTGCTGGGTGGTGATGCCAGCCGCGCCGAGCAGGCTGTCGAACAAGGCCAGGCGCGCCGCAAGGGTCGTGCTCAAGCGACGATGCTCCGCGGGAGTCGCCAGGATCTTCATCGCTGCCAGGATCGCGCCCTGCGCCGAGGCATCCAGGTTGCAGGAGAACCGGTCGGCGACCGAATCCTTCAGCAAGCCGCCAACGAAGGCCCGCGGGCCGACCATGAAACCTCCCGCCGCGCCAAAGGCCTTGCCGAAGGAACCGGTAACAACGGTGCGTCCCGCATGCTGCTGCAGCGCTTCCATGGCCTTGCCGCGGCCGTTGCTGCCATGCATGCCAACCGAGTGCGCATCATCCAACCACAACTGGCCATTGGCATTGTCATCGAGGAACCGTGAGAGCCCCTCGAAATCGGCAAAACCTCCCATCGAATACAGGCCGTCTTCGATGACAACCACGGCGCGTCGCGTGGTTCTTGCCAGCGCACTGGCAACGGCGACGGTGTTCCTGGTGGTGATGATGCGATTGGCTGCAAACGCGCCCTTTACCGCAAAGTGCACGGTGGCGTGTGCATTCGGGTGGACGACCGCCGTGGCATCGACGGCATCCGCGGCAAAGCCGGCGGCGGTGGCGATGTTGGCGGAGAGGGTGGTGGGATAGATTCTGGCCTGTGAGTCGCCGGTCTTCATCTCCACTAGGCGTCGGCTGATCTCATGGGTGAGCGCGGTTTGCGCGCGCGCCATCGCCACGCTGGAGTGCACGGCACCAAACTGGGCGATTGCATCAATGGACGCGCGTGATACTTCGGTGCGGGTGTTGAGCCCCAGCGGGCTGTTGGAGAGAAAGTCGGTTACCCAGCGCGAGCCACCGGCAGCCAGCACGCGCAGTGTGCGGTTGCGGCCGCACTCCAGGATCTGCATGCCGTAGAGATTCCTGCGCCTTGCATCATCGTCCGCAGACGTGCCGGCGGTATCGATGTGCAGGTCCATGCTTGAGTGGGAGATCGCCATTTCCAGCTTCCATTCCGTTGGGAGCGCTGAATGTAGCCAGCGCTTCATAGCCGGAATATTTCAAGCCTGAAGCTGCATTCGAATAAGCAAGCACGCACCGCTTCCGTTGTTGTAGTGCTGTACGGAAGGAATTTTTCGCTGGCAGCTATCGGCAGAGAAGGGGGCCTGCACGCTGCGCGTGCATTGATGTCGCCGTGAATGTTGGCAGTGCCAACAGCCTGCTGCACGCGTACCAGGCGGTACAGTGCGGTGGGTTGCGGCAGGCATCGGTGGCATGTGGAAGTGGCCAACGATGACGTACCGTAAAAGAGAACGGCGCCCAGGGGCGCCGTTGCTGTGCTGCGTTTCCTGGTGCTGCCTCAGTACAGACCCTGCGCCAGCATCGCGTCGGCAACCTTGACGAAGCCGGCGATGTTGGCGCCGTCCACGTAGTTGACGCTGCCATCGGCACGCACGCCATGCTGCACGCAGTTGGCGTGGATCTCCTTCATGATCACGTGCAGGCGCTCGTCGACGTCGGCATGGCGCCAGGACAGGCGCAATGCGTTCTGGCTCATTTCCAGGCCGGACGTTGCCACGCCACCGGCGTTGCTGGCCTTGCCCGGTGCATACAGCGTGCCGGCCTGCAGGAACACATCCACCGCTTCCAGCGTGGACGGCATGTTGGCGCCTTCGGCCACGCACAGCACGCCGTTGTGGACCAGGGTGCGGGCGTCGGTTTCATCCAGTTCGTTCTGGGTGGCGCAGGGCAGGGCGATGTCGGCCGGGATATGCCAGGGGCGACGGTCGGCCAGGAATTCGAAGCGGGCATCGTCGGCCAGTTCGGACAGGCGGCCGCGGCGCTCGTTCTTCAACGCCATCACTTCCTGCAGGCCCTGCTCGTCGAAGCCATCGCGTGCGTACAGGGTGCCGCCGGAGTCGGAGAAGGTCAGGACCTTGGCGCCGAGTTCGCTGGCCTTGATGGCCGCGTACTGGGCGACATTGCCGGAGCCGGAGACCAGCACCTTGGCGCCATGGGTCTGGCGCTTGGCGTGGTGCAGCATCTGCTCGACGAAATAGACCGTGCCAAAGCCGGTGGCTTCCGGCCGCATCAGGCTGCCACCATAGGCCAGGCCCTTGCCGGTGAACACGCAGGCGGCGTCATTGCTGAGCTTCTTCATCATGCCGGCCATGAAGCCGACCTCGCGTGCGCCGACGCCGATGTCACCGGCCGGCACGTCGGTATCCGGGCCCAGGTGGCGGTACAGCTCCAGCATCAGCGCCTGGCAGAAGCGCATCACCTCGCCATCGCTCTTGCCCTTGGGATCGAAGTCCGAGCCGCCCTTGCCACCGCCCATCGGCAGGGTGGTCAGTGCGTTCTTGAAGGTCTGCTCGAAGGCCAGGAACTTGAGGATGGACAGGTTCACCGAGGGGTGGAAACGCATGCCGCCCTTGAACGGGCCGATCGCCGAGCTGTGCTGCACGCGCCAGGCGCGGTTGACGTGGGTCTGGCCCTTGTCATCGGCCCAGGCGACGCGGAACTGGATGACCCGCTCCGGCTCTACCAGACGTTCCAGCAACCCGTATTGCGTGTATTTCGGGTTCTGCTGCAGGAAGGGCCACAGGCTGTGGGCCACCTCTTTGACTGCCTGCAGGAACTCGGATTGGTTGGGGTCGCGCTTGGCCACATAGGCCAGGAAGTCGTCGGGGGTACGGTAGTTCAAGGTCATTCCTTTTCAATGCGGGACCTGAAGAACGGGTCCAATAGGAGACAGGTCCAAGAAAAAAAGCAGCGTGGTATCCACCAGGCGGGAACAGCCCGCAAAAAAAGACGCGGCCAAAGGCCGCGTCCAGTTACATCATTTCAACTGCGCAAGCACGGTCGCGCCGGCTTGCCGGGTGCTGAGTGCCTGGCCTTGCGCGGCCAGGTCGGCGGTGAAGTGGCCGCCATCCAGTGCTGCGGTGACCGCCTGTTCGATGGCGGCGGCTTCGGCTTCCAGCCCCAACGAATGACGCAGCAGCATCGCCGCGCTCAAGATGGTGGCATAGGGGTTGGCAATACCCTTGCCGGCGATATCCGGAGCCGAACCGTGGATCGGCTCGTAGATGCCGACTTTGCCTTGTTCCCCCAACGAGGCGGAAGGCAACAGGCCCAGCGAGCCGGCCAGCATCGAGGCCTCGTCGGTGAGGATGTCGCCGAACATGTTCTCGGTGACGATCACGTCGTAGACGCGCGGCTTGGCGATCAGGTGCATGGCCATGGAGTCGACCAACTGGTGTTCCAGCTCCACGTCCGGGAACTCTTCGCGGCCGATGCGGGCGGCGATATCGCGCCACAGGCGCGAGGTTTCCAGCACGTTGGCCTTGTCCACCGAAGTCAGCTTGCCGCGGCGCTGCTGGGCCAGGCGGAAGGCGCTGCGCAGCACGCGCTCGATTTCCACCACGGTGTAGCGGCACAGGTCGCTGGCGCTGCCGGCGTCACGGGTCTTGTCACCGAAGTAGATGCCGCCGGTGAGCTCGCGCACCACCACGAAGTCCACGTCCTTGAGCAGTTCCGGCTTGATCGGTGAGGCGTTGAGCGCGGCCGGATGGGTGCGTACCGGGCGCAGGTTGGCAAACAGGCCCAGCGCCTTGCGGATGGCCAGCAGGCCTTGTTCCGGGCGCACCTTGGCATTGGGGTCGGACCACTTGGGGCCACCGACGGCGCCCAGCAGCACGGCATCGGCCTTGCTGCAGGCTTCCAGCGTGGCGGCCGGCAGCGGCTCGCCGTGCTTGTCGATGGCAATGCCGCCGATGTCGTGTTCGCTGAAGCTGAAGCTGTGGCCGAAGCGGGTGGCGACGGCCTTGAGCACGTCGACGGCGACGGCGGTGATTTCAGGACCGATGCCGTCACCCGGCAGTACGACGATATTGGCTTGCATGTAGGGGTTCCGGTTGCTGCTGTTGTTGGGAGCTCCCTCCCTTGCGCCGAAGGCGCAGGGGAGGGCCGGGGAGGGGTTAGCTCTTGCCGTTGCCGTTTGAGCACTACAAGCCAAAAGCCAACCCCCTCCCGACCTCCGCTGGCCGGCTACGCCAGCATGGGGCGGGGGGTTGCGCGCGCTGCCCTGCGGGCGATGCGGTTTTACTCCCTCCCTTGCGCCGAAGGCGCAGGGGAGGGTTTGGGAGGGGTAGCTTCTGCCGTTGCCGCTTGCGCATTACAAGCCGAAGCCAACCCCCTCCCGACCTCCCCCTGCCGGCAACGCCAGCAAGGGGAGGGGTGTTTCGTCAGGCTGCCTTCGCAGCCTCATACCGCTCGATTTCATCCACCCGGCCCAGCAGCCAGCCCAGCTGATCCACGCCTTCCAGCAGACAGGTCTGCGAGAAGCCATCCAGCGGGAAGCTGTACGCCTTGCCGCTGGACGTGCGCAGCTCACGCGCTGCTACATCCACGGTCAGTTCGTCATCCGGGTTCTGCATCAGCGCTTGCACGTCGGCTTCGTCCAGCACGATCGGCAGCAGGCCGTTCTTCAATGAGTTACCACGGAAGATGTCGGCGATCTCGCTGCTGACAATCGCCTGCAGGCCCAGATCCGTCAATGCCCACGGCGCATGTTCGCGCGAGGAGCCGCAACCGAAGTTGCGCCCGGCCAGCAGGATGGCGCGGCCCTGGTTGTGCGGCTGGTTGAAGGCGAAGTCCGCATTCGGCGAGCCATCGGCCTGCCAGCGCCAATCATTGAAGGCATTCTTGCCCAGCCCGGCACGCTCGGTGGTGGACAGGAAACGCGCCGGGATGATCTGGTCGGTGTCGATATTGGTCTGGCGCAGCACCACGCTGCGCGAAACGATGCGGGTCAGTGCGGCCATCAGTACAGCTCCAGTGCGTAGCCCTTCTCCCACCGGGAGAAGGCGGCGCGCAGCGCCGGATGAGGGTGTGCTTGTGTAATTTTCATCACGCCACCTCCTTGGCAAACAGATCGCGGGTGTCGGCAACACGGCCGTTCACCGCCGCCCATGCCGCGCTCATCGGCGAAGCCAGCAGGGTGCGCGACCCCGGGCCCTGGCGGCCTTCGAAATTGCGGTTGCTGGTGCTCACCGCCAGCTGGCCCGGTGCGACCAGGTCACCGTTCATGGCGATGCACATCGAGCAGCCCGGCTCACGCCATTCGGCACCGGCAGCGCGCACGATCTCGTGGATGCCTTCGGCCTCGGCGTCGCGCTTGACGATCTCCGAACCCGGCACCACCAGCATGCGTACGCCATCGGCGACGCGGCGGCCGCGCAGCACCTGCGCCACTTCGCGCATGTCACTCAGGCGGCCATTGGTGCAGGAGCCGACGAACACCACGTCCACCGGCGTGCCGACCAGGGAATGGCCGGCCTCGAATTTCATGTAGTCCAGGCCCTTCTGCGCAGCGGCGTCGTTGGCGGCCGGGATCGGCGCATCCACTGCAATCGCGGTGCCCGGGTGCGTGCCCCAGGTCAGGGTCGGGCGGATGTCGGCGGCATCGATCTGCACTTCCACATCGAAGCGCGCGCCGTCGTCGGTGTTCAGGGTCTTCCAGTACGCCACGGCGGTGTCGAAGTCAGCGCCCTTGGGGCCACGCGGGGTCTTGCCGACCCAGTCGAAGGTGACCTGGTCCGGTGCCACCATGCCGGCGCGGGCGCCAGCCTCGATCGACATGTTGCACAGGGTCATGCGCTGTTCCATGTCCATCGCGCGGATCGCCGAGCCGCGGAACTCCAGCACATGGCCGGTGCCGCCGTTGACGCCGATCACGCCGATGATGTGCAGCACCACGTCCTTGGCGCCGACGCCCGGGGCCAGTTCGCCATCAACGGTGATGGCCATGGTCCTGGCTTTGCGCTGCAGCAGGCACTGCGTGGCCAGCACGTGGCCGACTTCGCTGGTGCCGATGCCGAAGGCCAGCGAGCCGAACGCACCATGCGTGGAAGTGTGGCTGTCACCGCAGACGATGGTCATGCCCGGCTGGGTGAAACCCTGCTCCGGGGCGATGACGTGGACGATGCCGCGGTTGGCCGAGGACAGGTCGAACAGCTCGATGCCGTACTCGGCGCAGTTCCTGGCCAGCGTTTCGACCTGCGCCTCGGAGGCCTTGCTGGCGTAGGGCAGCTTGCCGTCCGGGCCGGCCGGCAGGGTCGGCGTGGAGTGGTCCATCGTCGCCTTGGTGCGGTCCGGGCGGCGCGGCTTCAGGCCGCGCTGGCGCAGTTCGGTGAAGGCCTGCGGCGAGGTCACTTCGTGGATCAGGTGCAGGTCGATATACAGCACGGCCGGCGCGTTGTCGGATTCGGGGACGACAACGTGGGCGTCCCACAGTTTGTCGTACAGGGTTTTGGGTGCGGAGCTCATCAGTACGTTCCGTTGCCTATGTTCTGCCGTCGCGCTCAGGCGCTGACGGCTTCCTCGGTCTTGCTGCCTTCACGCTGGCGCAGCAGGCGGTTGGTGACATCCAGCCAGGCCAGGGCGCTGGCTTCGATGATGTCACGGCTGGTGCCGGTGCCTTCGAGGATCTCGCCTTCGTGGCGCACGCTCAGGTTGGCTTCGCCGCGGGCATCGGCGCCGATGCCGACGCTGTGCACGTGGTAGCTGTCCAGGGTCAGCTGGATGCCGGTGGCGGCCGACAAGGCCGAGAACAATGCATCGACCGGGCCGTCGCCCTGCGCGGTTTCGGCCACGCGGTTGCCTTCCGGATCGGACAGTTCAACCAGTGCGTTGGCGCGGCTGCCGACGTCGCTGATGGTCATCGAGGCCAGGCGGTAACCGTCGCTGCTGGAGGTGCCCTGCATCAGGGTCTGCAGGTCGGCGTCGGTGACCACGCGCTGCTGCTCGCACAGCGCCTTGAACTGGTCGAATACCAGCTTCAGTTCTTCTTCTTCCAGCCAGTAGCCCAGTGCACGCAGGCGCGCCTCGACCGCGGCGCGGCCACTGTGGCGGCCCAGCACCATCTGCGAGGACTCCCAGCCCACGTCTTCCGGACGCATGATTTCGTAGGTGTTGCGGTTGCGCAGCATGCCGTGCTGGTGGATGCCGGATTCATGGGCGAAGGCATTGGCGCCGACGATGGCCTTGTTGCGCTGGACCGGCATGCCGACCAGGCGCTGTAGCAGCTGCGAGGTGGGCACGATGCGTTGGGTGTCGAAGCCGGTATCGAAGTTGTAGAAGGCGTTGCGTACCTTCAGCACCATCGCGATTTCTTCCAGCGCACAGTTGCCGGCACGCTCGCCGATGCCGTTGATCGAGCCTTCCACCTGGCGTGCACCGCCTTCGATGGCGGCCAGCGAGTTGGCCACGGCCAGGCCCAGGTCGTTGTGGCAGTGGGTGCTGAACACCACCTTGTCGGCGCCGGCGGCATTGGCGATGACATGCTGGAACATCGCGCGGATCTCTTCCGGCGTGGTGAAGCCAACGGTGTCGGGCAGGTTGATGGTGCGCGCACCGGCGGCAATGGCGACCTGGGTGACTTCGGTCAGGAAGTCCAGTTCGGTGCGGGTGGCGTCCTCGGCGGAGAACTCGACATCGTCCAGATAGCCGCGCGCCATGCTCACATGCTTGTGCACAGACTCCAGCACCTGTTCCTTGCTGATGCGCAGCTTGTGCTCGCGGTGCAACGGACTGGTGGACAGGAACAGGTGCAGGCGCGGGCGCGCTGCGGCTTCCAACGCCTTGATGGAGGTTTCGATATCGCCGGCCAGGCAGCGCGACAGCACCGCCAGCACCGGCTGGCGTACCTCGCGGCCGATCAGGGCCATGGCTTCGCGGTCGGACTGCGAACTTGCGGGGAAGCCGGTTTCGATCACGTCCACGCCCAGTTCCGCCAGCGCCCTCGCCATCACCAGCTTCTGTGGTGGCGTCATGCTGCAGCCGGGTGATTGCTCACCGTCGCGCAGGGTCGTGTCGAAGATGGTAATTCGCGGGGTGTTGTTGGTTGGAGTATTCACCAGAGGGTCTCCTCGACTGCGGCGGTAACGGGAATTTTGGGGGGTTCGGATTTGGGGCTGCGCTGTGTCGCTGCGACGACACGGCTTCTAAGTCGTTCGGCGTTACGCCGTCGAGGTTTACGCGGGGGACTGGGGCGCACTTCAGACAACAAGGTCGACAATACCGTGGCATCGATGTTGCCGCCCGATACCACCGCACACTTACGCTTGCCGGAGACGCGGCGGCCGGCGGCCAGCGCCAAAGCGCCGGCGCCTTCGGCGATGACATGCTCTTCCAGCGCCAGTCGCACCAGGGTTTCGCGCAGTTCGGCTTCGCGCACGATGACCACGTCGTCGAGCAGGCTGGCGCACAGGCGGCGGGTGATGAAACCGGGGATCTTGACCTTGACGCCATCGGCCAGGGTCGGCACCGGGTCAACTTCGCGCACATCGCCCTTGATCGCGCGTGCCATCGAGTCCACGCCTTCGACCTGTGCGCCGATGATGCGCACGCCCTGCGACTTCAAGGCCAACGCAACGCCCGAGGCCAGGCCACCACCGCCGATCGGCACGATCACCACGTCCGGTGCATGCGGTGCCAGTTCGATGCCCAGCGTGCCCTGGCCGGCGATCACGTCGGGATCGTCGAAGGCGGACAGGAAGCGGTAGCCGTTCTGTTCGGCCAGCTCGCGGGCGAAGGCATAGGCTTCGTCATAACTGTTGCCGTGCTGGCGTACGGTCGCGCCCCAGTGCTGGACGCCGGCGATCTTGGTGGCCGGTGCACCATGCGGCATCACCGTGATGGCCTGCACGCCCAGCCGGTGCGAGGCCCAGGCCACGCCCTGGGCGTGGTTGCCGGCCGAGGCGCAGATCACCGGGCGTTCGTCGCCGCGCTCCAGCGCGGCCAGCATGGCATTCAAGGCGCCACGCACCTTGTAGGAACCGGTGCGCTGCAGGTTTTCGAGCTTGAGCCAGGTGCCGAAACGTTCGGCGTAATGCAGCGGGGTAGGCGGCAGGAAACGGCGCAGGCGGGCCTGCGCGGCCAATACGTCGGCGACGCTGACGTTCAACGTGTCAGCGGGTGTTGCAACTGCGACGGTGCGGCCACGGTCAGGCATGTACGTGGCCGTCACCGGATACAAGCGAACCAGCTGTCGACTGTTCGCGTTGAAGAAGACGCCTCCGTGGCTTGTGGCGGCGTACTACCGGTACGCCACTTACGTCGCTGCTCATACGCTGGCACCTGCTACCGGTACCAGCTGCACGGATTCGCAGTCGTAGACCTTCTGCAACTGGTGGCACAGGGTTTCCGGCGGGCGCGTGCCATGGATGTCCATCTGCACGTGCCAGCGGCCGGCATCGTCGGCATTGCGATTGCCGGCGATGTTGCTGGGGGCAAAGCCGCGCCGTTCGACCATGCCGATCACGCGCACCAGCGCGCCTTCGGCAGGCTTCAGCACCAGGTCAAGCCGGTATTGCATTGGAACTCTCCTGCACTGCCTTGGCATGGGCTGGGTTGCTGTCCAGCATGGTGCTGTTGGCGTTGTTGGGTGGCACCAGCGGCCACACGTTGGCGCGTGCATCGATGGACACGTGCAGCAATGCCGGGCCGGGCGTATCCAGCATGGCGGCCAGTGCATCTTCGACCTGTGCGCGCTGGGTGATGCGGGTGGCGGGGATGCCGAATACCTGCACCAGCGCTGCGAAATCCGGGTTGTCGGACAGATCGATCTCGCTGTAACGCTCGGCGAAGAACAGCTCCTGCCACTGGCGGACCATGCCCAGCGAGGCGTTGTCCAGCAGCACGATCTTCACCGGCAGGCGACAGCGGGCGATGGTGGCCAGCTCCTGTACGTTCATCATGAAGCTGCCATCACCGGAGACCAGCACCACGGTGCGATCGGGGCAGGCGAACTGTGCACCCATCGCCGCCGGCAGGCCGAAGCCCATCGTGCCCAGCGCACCGGAAGTCAGGTGGTTGCGTGGGTGGTTGAAGCGGCAATGCTGGGCCACCCACATCTGGTGCTGGCCGACATCGCAGGCGATGACGGTATCCGCCGGCGCCACTTCGCTCAGCCGCTTCAGCAGCGCCGGGGCATAGATGTCGTGGCCGGGGGCGTCATAGCGGGCGGCGAATTTTTCACGGTTGGCGGCGCAACGTGCGCGCCAGCTGTTGCAGCTGCTGCGGATGCTGGTCAACGCCTGCAGGCCGGTCTTGACGTTGCCGGGGATGGCGATGTCGACCGCGCGCAGCTTGGAGATCTCGTAGGCATCGGCATCCAGATGGATGACGCGGGCGAACGGCGCGAACTCGGCCAGCTTGCCGGTGGCGCGGTCATCGAAGCGGGCGCCGACCACGATCAACAGGTCCGACTCCTGCACCGCCATGTTGGCGGCGCGGGTGCCGTGCATGCCCAGCATGCCCAGGTACTGCGGGTGATTGGCCGGCAGTGCACCCAGGCCGCGCAGGGTCAGCACGGTCGGGATACCCGAGCTTTCGACGAAGTGGCGGAACTCGCCAACCGCATCGGCCAGGCCGATGCCACCACCGCCATAGATGACCGGCTTCTCTGCAGCGGCGATCATTTCCACAGCAGCGGCCAAACGCTCGGCCGACGGTGCCGGAACCGGATCGATCGAGGCCGGCACGTGATCGGGCAGGTGCGAGGCATCGCCCAGCTGCACGTCCTTGGGCAGGTCGATCAGCACCGGACCGGGCCGCCCTTCACGGGCGACACGGAAGGCCTCGGCAACCACCTGCGGCAGCTCATCAACGCTGCGCACCAGCCAGCTGTGCTTGACGATCGGCATGGTCATGCCGAACACATCCAGTTCCTGGAACGCGTCGGTACCCAGCAGCGGGGTAGCGACCTGGCCGGTCAGGCACACCATCGGTACCGAGTCGAGCATGGCGTCGGCGATGCCGGTGACCAGGTTGGACGCGCCCGGGCCGGAGGTGGCCACGCATACGCCTACCTTGCCGCTTGCGCGGGCATAACCATTGGCGGCAAGCGCCGCACCCTGCTCGTGTCGTACCAGGATGTGCTTGAGGCTGGAGTCCACCAATGCGTCGTAGAACGGCATGATGGTGCCGCCCGGGTAGCCGAACAGCGTTTGCACGCCTTCGGCTTCCAGGGCCTGCGTCAGCCAGCGTGCGCCGTTACGGGGCGCACCGGGGGTGGAAGTGTTCATGCAGCGACCTTTGCCAGTTGCGGGTGGGGGACCGCGGATTACGCAGTCTGACCTTGCAGCCAAACCATCTTGGCGCGCAGTTCCTTGCCAACCTTCTCGATCGGATGTTCCATGTCGGCCTGCTGGAACTTCTTGTAGTTCGGCAGGCCGGCGTCGTACTCGGCTTCCCAGTTCCGGGTGAAGGTGCCGTTCTGGATGTCGGTCAGCACGTCCTTCATGCGCGCCTTCACTGAGGCATCGATGACGCGCGGGCCGCTGACGAAATCACCGTACTGCGCGGTCTCGGAGATGAACTCCAGCATGCGGGTGATGCCGCCTTCGTAGAACAGGTCAACGATCAGCTTCAGTTCGTGCAGCACTTCGTAGTAGGCGATTTCCGGCTGGTAGCCGGCTTCGACCAGGGTTTCAAAGCCGGCCTGCACCAGCGAGGAAGCGCCACCGCACAGCACGGCCTGCTCGCCGAACAGATCGGTTTCGGTCTCTTCCTTGAAGGTGGTCTTGATGATGTTGGCGCGGGCGCCGCCCAGGCCAGCGGCATAGGCCAGTGCCAGTTGCTCGGCCTTGCCGCTCTTGTCCTGGTAGACCGCGTAGATGCACGGCACGCCGCGGCCGATTTCGTACTCGCGACGGACCAGTGCGCCCGGGCCCTTCGGCGCGACCAGCACCACGTCCAGGTCGGCGCGCGGCTCGATCATGCCGAAATGCACGTTCAGGCCGTGCGCGAACAGCAGGCAGGCGCCCTGCTTCATGTTCGGTGCCAGCACCTCGTTGTAGAGCTTCTTCTGCACCATGTCCGGGGTCAGCACGGCGACCAGGTCGGCGTCCTTGACCGCTTCGGCCGGGGTCTTGACGGTGAAGCCATCGGCCTGTGCCTTGACCTCGGTGGGGCCGCCAGCGCGCAGGCCGACAACCACGTCGAAGCCGGATTCACGCAGGTTCATGGCATGGGCGCGGCCCTGGCTGCCGTAACCGACGACGGCGATTTTGATCTGGGGCAGTTCGTTGGTGCTCATGGTGCTTGGGTTCCTTGCGATCAAGAGAGACATGCAGAAATAAAAACGGCCGTTGCGTCAGGACGCAGCGGCCGGGGCGGGCGGGGCAGACACCATGCAGGCGGCAGCGCTGCGGCAGGCAGCGTTGGCGGTGTGTTTGTTCGTGGTGTCAGTGGTTGGGTACATGGTTTCAGATGAAATAGAAGCTGGAAACGAAAAACCCCGCACCGGGGTCGGCGCGGGGTCTTTAGTCGAATCTGGCTGTCTTTACGTTACGCGCCAGTCTGCCCCGCACCTGTTGGCTCGGTAATAAGTACGAGTACAAGAATCGAGGCCACGGCGTGGGCCGGGGTCGAAGTCAGGTCAGCGGTGGCGTTGTGGCGTTGCAGCATGGGTCGAGATAACCACCCCGTAGACGCGGTGTCAACGCTTGCAGGTGTGATTGCCTGGATTTGCCGCGCAAGCCCCGTCGTAGCGGCATGGTTGCGGCTGAAACCTACGTCGGGGCCGATCCGCAGCGCGCCGATTGCGCGGATTTCGCCCCACGGCAGCAGCCCGACCAAGGTCCGAACGCGATCATTCGCAGATTGATGATTGGATTGCGCTGCTTTTGCCGGTTTAACAAGTAAGGGCCTCATTTGCTGGGCCAACCGGGGGCAAAACCATGACGCACGTAGTAGAGCAGGACACGCCATGCATAGGCGCAAACCGGTGTGGCGGGCACAACAGCGCACCGGTCACGGGTCTGGTGCAGTTGATGGGGCAGGGCGACGGCCTGCCGGCACCATTGATCTATCGAAAGGGTTGGGCCCTGCTGGGCTACCTGGCGATGGAGTCAAACCGCATGCATTCGCGCACGGCGCTGGCGGCGCTGCTGTGGCCGACGCTGGGCGAAACCAGTGCACTGACCAACCTGCGCCAGGTGCTGAGCAATCTCAACCGCTTCTGCAGTGCAGCCCTCGGCACGGACATACTGCGCATCGAGCGCGGCAGCGTGGGGTTGTTCCGGGACCAGGAGATGCGCTTTGACATCGACCTGCTGCAATCGGTGCCCTGCCAGGCGGTCTATATGCTGGCAAGGCACAGCAGCTTCCTGGATGGCATGGATGATATCGCCGGCATAGATTTCCGTAGTTGGTTGGAGACCAGTCGGCAGGAACTGGATGGCAGGCTGGTTGCGGCCGCGGAGAAGTGCTGTGATGAGCTGCTGTCGAGCCGCCAATGGGAGCGCGCGCTGCTGATGGCGCGCGCCTTGGGCCAGCATGATCCGTGGAACGAGGCGCACGCGCAGCGGGTTATGCGGGCCTATACCGGCAGCGGCATGCTCAGCGCCGCCGTCAATGCCTATCAGCGCTTCGAAGTGATGCTCCGATCCGAACTGGGATTGGACCCCGGCAAGGAGATACGCCACCTGTTCGCGCAGATATCCAGCGGGGCAGGGGCACTGGCATCCGCGCGGAGCGGCGGAATGGGGACGGAGCGGACGCATATGGGGCGCGTCGCGCTGGCGTGAGCGACATCCCCCGGAGCACTGCAAGGGCGTGCCTCGCGGCACGCCTTTTTCGTTCCGGAAAAGCAGCATGACGGTGCGTCCGCTGCCGGTGCAGGACAGGTTACGGCGGTGCTTTGTCTTTCTGGACGCCGCCTTGGGTGGCGGCGTTGGTGGTCGGGGTTCCATGCAACAACCGCGGCCTTGCCTACTTGAGACCTTCGGCCGCCGCCTGCTGGGGAAGCCGCGGCGATATGCCCAACATATCCGCCCTGCGTGCCTCCAGGTCGATGGTTCTGGCAAGTTCGGTCGAGCGGCTGGTGAGTGAGTACACGGTACGATCGGGGTCGTCGTCGGTGGGGTTGCCACTGGCAAATGCCGCCTCGGTCTTCTCCGCTGTCCTGACGCTTTCCACCGACTTGGCCTTGGAGGCTGCGGCGGCGACCGTGGCGCCAATCGCACTGCCTACCCCCACGATGGACAAACCGGCGCGCCAGGTCCATGCGCCATAGGTATTGAACGCTTCAGACACGGTATCGTTGCTGCCACCCATGGCGGCGGATATCTGCGCGACCGCGGACTGGATGTCGGCATCCGCACTCTTGTCGGACGCCCGTGCAAGCTCGGACATGATGGAGAGCTGCTCGGCGTAGTCCTCCATCGCCGGTACGTTGATGGCAGCAGCGGCGGCTGCATTGGCATGGGCGTGGAGGGCTGCACCCACCGATTCACCGCAGCGCAGCCGGGTCCACACCTGCTCCAGGCCTACCGCGCGTACCTTTTCGGGATGTTCGACGCTGGCAGGTCGCCGTGGAGAGGGCAGTGCGCTGCTCGCCGCGGAGTCCAGTGAAGCGGTGGAGAGTGCATAGGCGATATTGCCCACCATGGCCTCGCCGCTCCCCTGCGCGCGCAGGGTGCGCAGCTGCCCGGCTTGCAGTCCAGCATTCATCGCGCTGCGCAGTGCGTAGCAGAAGTCCAGGCCATTGATCTCGAGGTCGGCTGTGTCGTCACAAGCCCCCGGCTTCGTGCAGGTGTCGGGCAGCATCACCATGGAGGCGATGCTGGAAGACGTGGCATTGCTTAGCACCTGCAGGGTAGGCGCGCGGTTGGCTGCCACGGTGAGGTCGGCGTTGACGGTTGTCACATCCGGATCAACAGCGGCGAGCGCATTGTTGCGATAGACCGCGTAGCGCAGGCTGGCAGCACGCTGGTCCGGGAGACCGAGCTCCCGGTACGGCAGCTGGCCATGTTCCAGGCTGCAGTCGGGGATGCCGTTGTTATCGGCAGCCGGGCAGGGCAGGTGATGATTGCTTGCCGCATAGGCCAGCAGCGCATCATCGGCGCGCTGCAGCAGCGTGCGTTGCATGATCTGCTGGCTCTCGCTGTGGCTGAGCATCAGCCACCGTGCCAGCAGCACGCCAACGATGCCCAGGATCACCAGCGATACGGTAAGTTCAATCAGCGAGAAGCCACGTACGCGGGATGAGGAAATGTTGGGGTGACTCATTTATCGATTCCTGCGCTGTCCAGGGCTATGGCACTCTGCTTGGCGGCCTGGCTTGCTGCGGAGGCCTTCTGCCACTGTATGGCGGCGATTTCCTTGGCTTGTTTTGCCGCTTGCAAGGCCGCCTCGGCCTCTTCCACCTCACCGGTGGCGAGGTGGACCAGATAACTCGCATAGCCGATGCCGGTGAGTGCATTGGCATGCTCGCCCAATGCGATGGTGATCTTCAGCGGCGTTTCGAAGTCGCCTGGTGTGGTCATCACTGCGGCAATTGTTTCATCGAAGATTGCGAATGCCAGTGCGGCGCCGGCAGCGGCCATGCCGGCATCGGTGGCGGCCTTCAGTGCACGCGCTGTCCGCTCGTCGAACTTCCGGAACCGGGCATTGAACTCGGCGACCCGAGCGGTGCTGTAGGCCGCTGCCGCGGACTGCGCGGCTCCCTGCGCACGACCCACGCGGTCACTGCAGGACAGGCGGCTGGACAGCTCGCCAATGCCGGCGGCCTGGGTGAGGCGATGCGCATTGTCTGGCAACCCGGGCAGGTGAAACGCAATTGCGGCACTGCCGACATCCGCGCCGACATCGGCGCGATGGTTGTTGATGGCCAGTGCATAGGCTGCAGCAAACTCGATGCCAGGAAGCTTCGGCGCGGTTTTCTGCAGGTCCATCAGGCGCAGGCACAGGTCCAGCCCGTTTATCGGCGAGGTCGGGTTGGTGGCAGTGCCATCGGGGATGCGCGGGGAAAAATGGCTGCCAAGCGTCGGCAGCAGATCCGCCTGCACCTGGTAGAGGATGCGCGTGTCGCTGGACAGGCCCAGGTCGCGTACCGGTAGCCATCCGGCGGTCTGGCCCGGATTGGCACGGCCATCACCATCGGTGTCCGCCGCCGGAAGCTTCAGGTTGGCACGCAGATACCCCAGCAGGGCATGCTCGGCCTGTGCCATCCGTTGTTCGTCATTGTCAGCCTTGAGCACCTGCGTGCCCGCAGGTATCAAGGCGAACACCACGGCCGAGATCAACCCTGCAATCACCAGGGCAATGGCCATCTCGACGAGGCTGAAGCCGCGTTGTGCGTGACGATGGATGGTCATGGCGTAGCCACCGCGGGGCGCGCTGGGCCCACCGCGCCGCGCGTGTCGGCCTTCAGCAGCAGCGCGGGAGCGCCCACTACCAGCGCCTCCTCGTTGCCTGAGCCCGGCCCTGCTGCATTCTGCAGCGTGAGATATTTGGCTTCCAGCTCCTTGAAGCGGGCCTCGGTCTGTGTGCGATTTGTGATTGCCTTGTCCGCACCTTCCTTGGCCTGCAGCCAGTCGCCATAGGCGCGGGAGTAGGGATAGCGGGAGCACTCGGACCCCGATTGCCCGGTCGTCCTGAGGAAATCGCAGGCATCGCCGGACACCACGTTTTCCGTGCTGATGAGATGTACGCCATTGGCGCCATCGATCGGCAGCTCGTTGTAGCGCCAGACATTGCTGGTGTCCCAGGTGAACGTCGGGACGCTGGTATCGATGACGACCCTGCGATTGTTCCAGCTGGTCGGGTACCTCAGGTAGGGCGAGCTTTGCCGGTCGTAGGAGCGTTTGGTGGCGTCGCGGTCGCGCTCCTTGTTTGCCAGCGCGTCCTTTGCGCGCTGCAGGTCAAGATCGATCATCGGCGTGCATTGGGCGTCATAGTTGATCGGCTCCCCGGCACCCGGGCTGAGTTCGTTGAACACGCGGGTGGAGCCATCGGGGTTGGCCAGGGTATAGGTGCAGGTTTTCATGTAATGGACCTGCTGGCGCGAGTTCTTGCAGATCTGCATGGAGTCGGGGTTGTTGGCCCCGCGACATACGTTTTCGGCGTCCTTCTCCGCACCCGCAACCAATCCCAGCCACTGCGTCCGGTTGGCTGTCTTCTGGTCGATGGCACGCTTCATGTCATTGGCCTCGCGCTGCAGCACGGTCCATCGCTGGGCATAGCCGCGACGGAGCTTGGCATCCTGCAACGCATTGGGCAGGAAGCGGGTCACCGAGCTCCAGCCCGCGGGTTCCGGTGGGATGACCGCGACGCAGTTGCCGTTGCTGTTCTTGTATGGGCCGGAGCCTGTGTACTCACAGGTGGTTCTCTTGTACTTGGCCGCGGATGGGCCCAGCACCATCAACGAGGCCAGCGATGCGTCCTCGAACGGCAGGATGCGGTTGACGTAATACACCTGTTCGGCGGCGACCATGTTGCGCTCGGTCACCTTTGCGCTCTCGACATCCTGCTTCAACCCGGGCTGGAAGCCGGTTTTTTCCTCACACTCGTATTGCGGGATGCCCGCGTCGTTGAAAATCAATTCTCCGGCGGGGTCCCGGCGCTGTATCGGTAGTCCGGTGGTGGGGTCTGTCTTCGTCTCGCAGACGGTTGCATCGGCGCCGTACAACATCTTTTCCATTGATTTGAGCACCCCCTCGACCGAGGTTGTGTCCGGCCGCTGCCCTGATTCCTTGGCGCGATCACGCGCCTTGACGTTCGCATCCAGGGCCAGGCCGATGGGCACCAGCGCCACGGTGTTCTGCACCAGTGCCGAGATCGACTGGATCATGGCGCCCACGCTGAGGATATTGGCGATGATGTCCTTGCCCAACGGCGCGCAGACAATACCGAGCGAGGCGATGCATATCGCGGTATCGATCCCCAGGGTGACACCGTGGAATACCGCCGATTGGATGGAATCCACCAGCGTCAGCGAGCTGAGCACGATGGAGGTGATCGCCATGACCTGGGCGAAGGTGGCATCGCGGACCTGGGCCTCACCGTTGCCTTCATTCGTGTCCTGGAAATCGATGACGGTGGCATGATTGGCGACGGCACCGGCCAACACGTCCATGGACAGCAACGCCACGCTGCTGGGGGCCTCCATCGCGTTCGGTGCCGCGTACTGGCGGCAGCCCACCAGTGGCGCCAGCTCGGCGAAGGTGCGGGCAAGCGTGCGGTCGTCGTAGTCGACATCACCCGGCTTGGCGGGACTTGGCAACGCCGCTGAGGCGGTGCTGTCGAAACGGCTGCCTTCATTGCCGGTGATACCGGCCGCTACCAGGCCATAGGCAAGGTTGTACTGCTGGTCTGCGGTCCTCGTGGTGGCGTAGGCATCGGCGATGCCGCCGGAAACGGCGTTCTGGCCGAGCGCGGCGCAGAAGTCCAGGCCATTGCCCAGGCCCGCGGTCGGATCAACATAGTCCTCGAAGGCTTCGCCCTGCTCGTTGACCGGGATGTAGGCGTCGCCGGTGTCGGAGAGGGCCGGTTGGCGGTGCTGCGCGCCAGCTGGGTCCGTGGCGATCACGCCACGCGATACCGAGTAGCGGATCGGTCCAATGCCGGCCCCGAGTTCCATGGCACCCGGGAGTACGGCCACGGGAAGGAAGCCGACGGCCTGCGGCGAGCCGGCGCTGCCATCATCAACGCAGCTCTCCAATACGCTGGAGGGTTCCTCGCTCCAGCGGCTGGCCGGGCAGGGCAGGCGTCCATGTGCTGCGGCATACGCGGTGAGGGCTTCGTCCGCCCAGCGCAGGGTGTGCTGCTGGTTGCTTGCCTGGGCGAGTGGTCGCTTGGCGTTGAGGAGCAGGGTGGCGGCGGCCACCGCCACGCCTGCCAGCATCAGCACCAGCATGACCTGCAGCAGGCCAAAGCCGCGTTGGGCGGGGGGTGTGGAGGTATCGGCGAGTGGATCAGGGCTGACGTTGTGCATGACTGCAGGTCCGATTACTGGCTCATTTTTATGTAGGCGGTGACCGTTGCGCTGGCGGCATCCATGCTGGTGGTTGCATTGCTCATTTCGTCGCGCGACCAGGCGGCGTTCTCCGTGGGGGTGGCGACTTTGTTGGTACCTGGCCGCTTCTCGCGTACCCGCCCTGCGCGCGCATCGACCTTGCCGTCGATGCGTTGATCCAGTTGCTGTGCCAGCTCCGGCGTCAGACCATGGAGTACCAGCACGTTGCGTGTTCGCTGGACGTAGCCGGTGGAACTGCTTGGCTCGTGCCAGCCGGAGATCGCCTGCAGGCAGACCTGCAGGCGTTGCGGCAGGCCATTGCGGTCCTGGTAGATGTAGGCATCCTGGCGGCCCTCCATTGCACCTTGTGGCAGGGTCACGCCAGCCTTGAGCATCTCGTCGACCAGCTGCGTGCTGCACAGCGCGGTCGCGGCGGTGCCGCCACCAATCATGCCGGTGAGGGTTCCGTCGTTCGGCACGCTACCGGTCTGGCTCGCGTAGCGGTCATAGGCGAGGATCCAGCCCTGCACGAACTCGCTGCTGATGCGTTCGGCGACCGCGCCGCGGTAGACGTCGCGGCCGACAGTGACCGCACCCAGGATGAGCGCGATGATGACCAGCACCACCGACATCTCCATCAGGGTGAAGCCACGGTTGGATCGGATTGATTTCATGGTCGGGGCGGTCCTTACATCTGCGGCGATGTGATGGCCTGCTGTACCAGGTCGTAGACCGGTAGCAGCAAGGCGACGATCAGGAAAACGAACATGCCGCCGCCGAACAGGACGACAACCGGCTTGATGATCTCCGACAGGTTGGTGATCAGGCGCTGCAGGCGCAGGCTGTACTCCTCGGACAGCCGCGAGAACTGGCTGTCCAGGGTGCCGGTATCCTCGCCAACGCTGATCATGCGCACCATCATCGAGGGGAAACCGCCCACCTGGCGCATAGCCGAGGACACCCGGTCACCGCGTTCAAGCACCTGGCGGATGGCGATGATGCGATCACGGTAGTACTCGTCACGCATGGCGCGCTCCATCACCTGCAGGCTGCTGACCATGTCGACGCCGGCGCGGATCAGCAGGGCCATGTATTCAGTGAAGAAGGCCAGCCCTGAGGAGAACATGATGGTCTTGGCGATGGGGAGCTTGTGCAGTGTGTAGTGCACGGCGCGACGGAAGCGCCGGCTGTAGCGCCAGGTCACCCACAGCACGAAGGCCAGCGCCACCATGCCGGCGGCGATCATGGCGATGTGCCCGATCAGCCACTCGGAACTGCGCATCACCCAGACCGTCAGCGGCGGCAGCTTGGCGTTCATCTGCTTGAAGAGGTCGGACAGGTTGGGGATGACGTAGTAGATCCAGAAGCCACCGGCGGCGAAGATCGCCGAGAACACGAAGGCCGGGTAGATCAAGGCCTGGCGGGTGTCGGCGGTCATCCGCGAGATGCGTTCGACGTGGTCGGCCGCTTCCATCAACATCTTGTCCATCGAGCCGGTTTCATCGCCGATCATGATCAGGTTGCGAACCGTCTCGGGAAACGCATCCGGATAGCGACCGAAGGCATCACTCAACGATGCACCGGCATCCAGCTCATCCAGCAGGCGCCGTGCCAGCCGGGCCGGATTGGAAGCACGGCCGGAACTGACCTCGTTGGCGACTGCGCGCAGTGCTTCCATGACCGGAATGCCGCTGCTGGTCATGACCGCCAGGTCGCGCAGCATGCCGGCCAGCTCCACCGGCTTGATGCTGGGCTTGATCAGGTGGGTGATGGAACGCTGGGTTTCCGCCAGCCAGCCAGGGAAGCGGTAGAGTTTCAGCACCACCGCATCGAAGTTCTTCTCCAGCCACATGCGTGCGGAGGCATCGTGCTCGACCGCCAGCTGGGTTACCCCTGCGCGGACGCGGCCGTTGGAGAGCAGCAGTCGGTAGTAGTAGACGTTCATGGCGACGGGCCTACACCAACCACGCGCAACACTTCTTCGGTGGTGGTCTGGCCGGCGATGACACGTGCACGTGCGACCTGCTCGATGCCCTTGAAGCCGGCACCCATGGCCAGCCCGCGCAGGGCCTCGCGGCTGACATCATCGGCAATGCCATTGGCCAGGGGTTCGTCGACGATCATGATGTCGTAGACCGGCAGTCGGCCATAGAAGCCGCTGCCACGGCAGCGGTCGCAGCCGGGGCCGCGGCGCCCAAGGCTGCCGATGGGCAGCTCCAGCCATTCGCACTCCTTGTCGCTGAAGGGAACATCGGCGGCACAGAACGGACATACCTGGCGGACCAGTCGCTGGTTGACAACCGCGAGCAGGTTGTCCGCGATCACCTGCGCCTCCAGGCCCAATGGACGGAGGCGAGGTACCACGCCGAAGACCGTGGTCACGTGCAGCGTCGACAACACCAGGTGACCGGTTGCGGCGGCTTCGATTGCCGCCTGTGCGGTTTCTGCGTCGCGCATTTCGCCCAGCAGGATCACGTCCGGGTCGTGGCGCAGGAAGTGGCGCAGGGCGGAACCGAATTCATAGCCGGCGCGTCGGTTGACCTCGGTCTGACCGGCACCCGGCACGCGGTACTCGATGGGGTCTTCGACCGTCAGCACATTGCGTTCGATCAAGGACTGCATGCGCAGTGCGGCGTGCAGCGATGAGCTCTTGCCCGAGCCGGTAGGGCCGGTGATGAGGATCAGGCCCGCCGGTTTGGCGAACAGGCGCTCCAGCAGGGCGACATCCTCGGGGAAGAAGCCAAGTTCCTCCAGGCCGGCAAGATCGCTGTGCTCCGGCAGCAGGCGCATGACCATGCGCTCGCCGGACTCGGTGATCAGGGTGGAGACGCGAACGGTCAGCGCGGAGTCGAGCACCGTGGCGCGGAAGCTGCCGTCCTGCGGACGGCGCTGCTCGGAGATGTCCATCTCCGAGGCGAGCTTGATGTAACCCAGCAGGCGGCTGAGCGAGTTGGGCATGGCCCACATCGGCCGCAGCACGCCGTCGACGCGGAACAGGACATGCAGGCTGTGTTCGGACGGCGCGATATGGATGTCGGTTGTACGCTCACGCACGGCCAGGTGGAGCAGGTAGTCCAGCAACTTCTCCGGGCTGTAGGCGTGGTCGTTGTCCGTCGCAAGGCGGCGGATCTCTTTCTCCAGCAGCGCTTCGATCGGGTTCTGTGCAAAGTAATAGGTCTGCCGGATCAACCGCGCGACCTTGCCGTACTCGCCTTGCAGGAAGCGGCAACGCAGGCCACAGCGCTGCAGCACAAGCTGGGCCACGGCCGCCTGGTCGGCATCACCGAGCAGGACTTCCAGTTGATCCCCGTCGCGACGCAGCGGCAGGAACTGGCGCATCTGGCACAGTTCCCGGTTGAACATGGCCAGGATCTGCGGGTCGGCGATCGGCAGGGTTTCCGTCGGCGCGAACTCGATGCCCAGCATGCCTGCATGGGTGCGCACGATGTCCGATTCGTTGGCCAGGCCATGGCGGATCAGCAGGCGGCCGAAGCTGGTCTGCTCCACCAGGTTCTTCTGGCGGGCGTACAGCAGCTGGATCGGGTCAAGCAGCCCCTGCTCGTTGAGCAGTACGCCCAGCTTGGCCTGTTCAAGGCTTACCAGGCCCTGGCTCGAGTTGGCGGAGGCGGAGGGGATGCGGGAATCAACCGTGGCCATTGGCGGAGGGATCCATGTCGTTCGAGGAGGTGGCTTGCGGCTTGCTGAGTGAAAGCAGGTGCAAGGTCAAGGGGTCCGGCGTGCCTGTTGCAGGCAGGAAGCTGCGCTGCTGCATGCGCGAAAGTGCGCGCTGGGTCAGGGGGCCGAAGCGGCCGTCGAGCTGGCCGTCATAGTGGCCTTGCTGTTGCAGCCTGTACTGCAGTTCCTGCACATGCGTATTGGGCTGGCGCTGCAGCAGTTGCGTGGCGGAGATGTGCGGCACGAAGGTGGCGCGCAGCCCTTGCGCTGACCGTTGCAGGCAGAAATCGGCGCGTTGCTGCAGCAGCGCCGCGGCTTCGGCGCGGACGGCGACGCTGAGCTGTGCGCCCGTGCCAAGCCCGGCAAGGCAGCTGGCGTTGGCATACACAGGATCGGGCTGAGCGTGGGTGATGGCGGAGTGCTGCGCCGGCGCCGACGGTTCGGCGTGGGTGACCGCCGGACGCAACGAGAGGGCGAGCGCGCCCAGCACGAGGATGCCCCCCAGCGAAGCGGCCAGGGCCCAGGTATGTCTGCGCACTGCCGTCGGCGCACGGATGCCGGCCTCGGCAGCGGCGGTGCGTATCAATGCCGCATCGATTTTCCTGGGCGTAGTGCTATGCCCGTACAGGCCATAGAGGCTGCGGTCCATGATCTGGTGGATGTGGCGCTGGTTGCCTTTGCTGAGGCGATGCAACGCGCTTACCGCCGCGTCGTCGAGCGCGATGCTGCCGTCCGCACCGGCGCTGTCGAGGCGGAAATGGACATAGTCGGCAACGCGGTCCTGCGGCAAGGCCGAGAGCTGCACATGCTTGCTGATGCGGCTGCTGAGCTGGCGGATGGCGGGCTGCGCCAGCGACTGCAGCAACTCCGGTTGCCCGGCCAGCACGATCTGCAGCAGCTTCTCCTGCCCGGATTCCAGACAGGTAAGCAGGCGCAGCAACTCGAGGCTTTCGATGTCCAGATTCTGGGCGTCGTCGATCAGCAGGACACAGGTGACCTGGCGCTGCCAACGCTCGAGCAGGAAGCGATTGAGGCGATCGATGTTGTCGGCGGCACTCGCTTCGGGCGACAGGCCGAAGTCACGCAACACCGCCGCAAGCAGGTCATTGCCCTGCAGATAGGTATTGAAGACCAGCGAGACCACCATGTCTTCACTTTCCAGCGCGGCCAGCAGGCGGCGTAGAAACGTGCTCTTGCCGGTACCCACCTCGCCGGTGAGCAGGACGAAGCCCGAGCGCGTGCGCAGGCAATGGCTTGCCTCCACCAGCTCGCGCTCCACCGAAGCGGTCTGGAAGTAGGCGACGCTGTCCGGCGTCGGCGGGAACGGCGAACGATGCAGGCCAAGCTGCTGCAGGTGCTGGCGGGTGGCCGGATTCATTGCTGCGTTCCGCGGATCTGCGCCAGTGCCTGGATGATCAGCGCCGACTCGCCGTTCTCCGCAGCGAGCCGCAACAGGCGTGTCTGTGCGTTGTCGGTCTGCCCGCGTGCCGCTTCAAGCAGCGCCAGGTTCACACCGGCCTGGGTGTCTTCGGGCACACGCGACAGGATCTGCCGATAGCGTTCTTCCGCGGCGAGCAGGTCACCCTGGTTGTGTGCGATCCAGGCTTCATTGCGCAGCAGGGTCAGGCTATCGGCGGGCAGCAGCTGGCGCAGCCTCTGCAACTGCAGTGCGACGGCGGCATCGTCTTTTTGTGCCACAGCCTCCTGCAGCGTCCGGATGGCTTGGGTTATGGCGGTTTCACTGTCCCTGGTGGTAGTGGCCGCGGGCCGTGTCTGTGCGGCTGGTGCCGTACTTTTGCTGACGGTGATGTTCAACTGCTGGGACTGCACATGGACGACGTCCTGTGCCGCCGCAGCAATCGGGGGACGGTCGGTTGCGCCCGCCGCAGCGGCGGCGGGCGACGGGGGCGAGCGCGGCAGCGCAGGCGCCGCGCCAGCCACTGCCGCGGCCGGGCGCAGGGGCGGCAAGGCCGGAATCGGCGGCGCCGTGCTTGGCAAGGACGCGGGGGCGACCTGGCGGGCGGGTGCTGCCGACGCAGCCTGCACTGCGCCAGCCAGGTTGTGGGGATGCGCTGCCTGTACCGGATTGGCGTTGCTGGAGAATACGTGCACCAGTGTCGACCCCAGTACTACGCACGCCGCAGCCCCCAGCCAATACAGACGTTTCCGCGACGTCCGGCCGTGCGCCTGCGCGGCGGCCGGCGAAGTGCCGGTCGCCGTAGTCGTAGCGCTTTGGCGCAGGGCGTCGAAGATCAGGCTCACAGCACCTTCACCCGCAATACCAGCACCAGTTCGCGGGTGCTATGGGTCTTGGCGCGGGAACCGAACATGCGCCCGAATACCGGCACGTCGGACAGCCCCGGTACGCCACGATCGTCCAGCGACGCATTCTGATCGATGAGGCCGCCGAGCATCACCGTGTCACCGTCGCGCAGGTTGAGCGTGGTGGTGATGCCCTTGACGTTGACCTGTGGAAGGGTAACGGCGTTGCCGTTGGGGAACTCACGCAGGACCAGGCTGCTGGTATCGACCTCGGTCTGCATTGGATGGACCAGCAGTTCGACGCTGCCGTTCTCATGGATCATCGGTGCCACGCCGATCACCACGCCGGAGAACAGCGAATCGGTCTGGATGTCGGTGGACTGGTTGTAGGAGCCACCGCTGCCACCGGTGTTGGAGAAGTTGCTGGTGGACTTGGTGACATAGCGGATGTTGGTGCCCACGCTCAGGTAGGCGGGGCTGCCATTGCGCACGCGCACGCTGGGATTGGACAGCACTTTGACGTTGCCGAAGCCGCGCAGCACATTCACCGCCGCGGAGAACGTGTCAGTGGCGTAGCTGAGCCCCAGCGCCCGGCCCAGGCCCGAGCCAAGCGTCTGGTTGGGGAAGGTGATGGTGCGCGGCTGCTGACCCAGGCGGGTGAGACCATCATAGGACAGCGGGCTGTTGGCGTCGGGCAGGATGGTGGCGGCGGTATCGCCATAGATGCCGGCGACGCGATCACGCAGCAGGTTCCAGTCGACGCCGTAGTTGCTGCTGTCGTTGAGTGTCACATCCAGGATCTGTGCCTCGACCAGTACCTGACGCCGCAGCTTCTGCTTGTTGTGCTCGATCAGTTCTTCGACGGCGCGCATCTGCGAGGGCCGTGCGCGCACGAACAAGGTGCCGCTGCCGGCATCCAGGTTGTAGCTGGCGGTGGCCGCCGGCTTGGGCTGGTCCGGGCCGGTGGGCGCAACGGCCTGCTTGCTCTTGTCGGTATCCAGGATCACGTCCAGTGCCGCCGCGAGCTGCTTGTAAGGATCATTGTCCTTGCCGACGCTGCCGCTCATGCTCAGCGATCCACGCAGTGACTGGCCACCGCCGCCTTCGCCGGCCATGCCGGCGCCGAATACGTCGCCACCGCTGTTGAGCTCCAATGACGTCACCGAGTTGAGCATGTCGACGTTGAAGATGCGTTCCTTGGTCTGGCTCACCACCAGCGCACCGCCGCGCAGCTCGCCATGCAGGTCGAACGCATCGAGGATGTGGTTGAACACCTCGCGCGCCGACACATTGCTCAGCTGCAGGCTGGAACGTTGTTTCTGCTCCAGCACCTTGGGATCGACGATGAGGTTCATCTTCAGCTCGCCGGCCAACGCCCACAGCAGCTGCCCGACATCCGCATCGAACATGCTGATGCTGACCACGCTGTGCTCCAGCGGGTCATACACCGGTGCCAGCGGTTTGGTGCTTGGTGCTGCCGTGCCCTTGTGTTCGATCGCCGCAAGGCGCTTGTCCTGGGCTTCCAGGAATTTCGCGGACTCCTCCGCGAGAGCGGTGCTGGTGCGCTCCAGTGCCTTGTGCTCGACGGGCGGAAGATCCTGCACGCTGCGTGGTGGCATGTTGGTGCACGCAGCCAACAGCAGCGTGCCGACACCACCGGCCAGCAGGCGGGGAAGATGGCGCGGCTGGCGCTGGCAGGGTGAGTTGCTGTGGTGGCTCGTCATTTCAAAGGCCTCGGAGTTATGCGGGGTCGATTGCTTATCGTTCAAGGGAGGTCAGCCAACCGAGCAGGCTGGTGGCTGACTCGGCACTGGTCTGGTCGTCATTGCGGAAGCTTGCGGGGCGCTCGGGCGGCGCCATGCACAGCGAGCTGGCGGGCTGCGTGGCGATGGCGTTGTTCATGGTGTCGAAGCCGGCAGCGGCACCACCGGCCTGGTCCATGTCCATGCCCGGCGCGATCAGCGCGAACGCCGGGTTGATCGTTTCGCCGACGCCATTGCAGGCAACCTCCGGATTCGCGGGTGTCTCGCTTGGATAGGGCGTATTGGCGGGCGGCATCTTGTAGTACGGCTGGCGTGTAGTGGCCGGCGCTCGCATGGCGCTTGCCAAGGTTGCCAACAGCTTGCTGGAACCGTCCTTGTCGGCGAATTCGGCCCCTCTGCCAGCAGGAATCACCAGGTCCGCCGTACTGCTGCGGTGGACCGCGTAACGGATGCGTGCACGTTGCTCTGGCAGCGTCAGTCCCAGGCTTTCGTATGGCAGCCATCCGACGTTCAATCCCAATGGGCACCCCGCCACGCCGCCGTTCTCGCGGCCGCTATCACCCTTGGGGCTGCTGTCGGGGCAGGGCAGGCGTTTGTTGCGGATGACGAACGCCTTGATCGCCTGTCGTGATTCACCGAGTCGTGCGCTGGCCTCGCTGTAGCTGCGCGACTGCTGGAATGCCTCGTAGGTGCCCGTTGCGGCGCTGGTCAGCAACGCAAGAACACCCACCACGATCGTCAACTCGAGGAGGTTGAATCCACGTTGTAGGCGGAGGCCGTGCATGTCAGGGCGTCGGCTTGGCCGCGATGGGCTGGTTGACGTCATAGCGCAGGCTCTCGCGCAGGGTGATCAGCTCATTGCTTATCTGCGCCATGCGCTGCTGACGCCCTGGCGTATCTGGCTGCTGGCTGACACTCACCAGTTCCCGCCCGAGTTGCTGGGCCCTGATGGCGATGCGGATGTTGCTGCGAGCCGCTTCGGGGTTCATGCCGGGAGGAAGATTGCCGGTCGCCTGGGCGGTATCGAGCTGCCGCAGCAAAGCCTGTGCCTGCACTTCGTTCTGGGTCATCTGCCGATCCATCTGCTCCATGGCCGTGCGCAGTTGCGCATTCGAGGAGGTTGGCGGCGATGGTGGTGGCATGCGGGTGGCGGCCGCCGGGGCCGGGGCGGTGGTGCGTGCATGCGGCCCGGTCTCCCACGGTGCTGCGGTCGCGGTGGCGGACGGCGTGATCTCCGCAGCGGTAGCGGTGGGCGGGGGGGCGCTATCGCTGGCTGTTGCTGTTGCCGCTGTCGCGGCTGGCGCTGCGAGCGGGGCATTGCTGGTCTTGCGCAGTCCCACGGTCAGGAGCACCCCCACCAGGATCATGCTGCCGGCAATCGCGCCGATCTTGACGTAGGGATTCATCGGCTGGCTCCGGCGGCTTCAGGCGACTGGCCGATGTGGCGCACACGCAAGGTGCTTACCTCTCCAGCGGGGCTGCGCACACGCGCCCAGTTGCTGCCGATGGCAAGCACGCGGGTGCCATCGTCCAGCCGCGCGCCCTGGCGAACCGGCATGCCGTTGATGATCGCGGTCGAGCGACCGTCCGCGGTGACCACCAGCGACAGCGATGCCGGCACGAGGGACAAGGTATCGGCATCTGCCACGCCATTGCTGGCGGGGCTCGCGCTACCCGCTGCAGGGCTGTCCGGTACCGCGATCAGTTGGCTACCCTCGAAGCGCGGCTGCGGTCGCAGTGTTGCTGCCGTTTCCAGTACCAGTTTGTTGCGTTGCAGGGAGGCACGCAGGCGTGCAGCTTCTGCGCTCTCCTCGGCGTTGTTGCCAATGAACAGGACCGCTGGCTTGGCGACGACCATGGAGGCCAGCCAGCCGGAGACCGCAAGCCAGCAAAGCAGGGCCGTCATTGCGATGTATTTCTTCTTCACGTGGTGGGCTCCGTCACTGCGTCGGCGCTGGTTGGGGTGGTGGTCTTGAGCAGGTAGGAGAAGACCCCGCCACCGGCACGCGTTGCACCACCGGATTGCGGATCCAGCGGCACTGGATCGAAGCCCTCCTGGCGCAGGCGCTCAACGAAGGCCGCGATCTGCATGCCAGGTGTGCCGCGGTCCGCATCGACCATGCCATCCACGCGCAGCATGCGCGGCGGACCTGCATTGGCCTGGCCTGGGGCGGGCTGCTCGACGCGTACGCGCAGGATGCGGACCTCGTCCTGTGCAGCCCTGCGCACCGATTCCAGTCCGGTTACCGGATCGATGCCATCGGTCAATGCCTTGGCCTTGCTGACGAACTGCAGGGCACCATCCAGCCCGGCGGGCATGTTTGCCTTGTCGGCGAGCAGGCGGGCCTCCTGCTCCAGTGTGCTGATTTCCTGGCTGATGGCTTCGCTGCGTTCGTTGGCACCGTGCGCGGCCAGCATCCAGCGGGTACCCAACGCACCCAATGCAATGGCAATGACCAGCGATGCGGCCGATGCCATTGGCAGGGCCCATTCGGCGAGGTACGCCGCGCGGCTGGGCAAGGGGTTCACCGCATCACGCGAGGATGCCTGCGTGCGCATCCAGGCAATGCCGCTGGACCAGGACTGGCCGTGCTCATCGCGATAGATGTGCATGGGCACCTGCTTGACCTGGCTGCCGGTGGCGATCGAGAAGATCTCGGCAAGCCGCTCATTGAGCGGTGTCTGCTCCGCTTCGGAAGCCGGGAGCAACAACGAGCACCAGCGGAACAGCAATGGATCACGTTCCTCGTCGCTGCGCGACAGATCGTCTGCAACCTGCTGGGCAAGTGCGCTGGCGGTCATTGACAGGTCGGATGGATCTTCGCTGTAGGCCATCGATGCGCGATGGATGATGTCGTGCTTGCGCAGCGCCAGTACGCTCATCTGCCGTCCACAGTGCACGATCAGGCCTTCACCCGGCTTCAGCGTGCGCCACATCAGCGAGGTGATCGGCAACAGCAGGCAGTGGTCCGGCTGGGCTTCGGCCCATGCATAGCTCTGCTGCCAGGTATCCAGCGGAACCGCTGTATACAAGGTCTGGTAGCCGGCACCCATCGAGCGGTTCTTGTGGATCAGGATCTTGGCATCGCCATCGATCAGACCATCGGCACGCAGGCGTTTCTCGATCAGGGCTACGGCATGGGCGGAGCTGCCTTCCAACGACATGACCCCGCTATTGCCGCCTTCGAATTCGGCGAACAGCCACGCGGGACCTTCCAGCCGCGGGCGGGTCTCGCTGATGGCGACGCTGTCCTGGCCAAAGGAAAGCCAGCGCCCGGCTAGCTGGACGATGCTGTGCATGCTCATTGCTGCGCGCCTCCGGGCGTGCTTTGTGGCGGGGGCACCGGGGCGTTCGACGCCAATGGACCGGTCGCGGTGCGGAAAAGGAGGCTCCCACGTAGCGTGAGCGACAAAGGTGCCGGCGGGCGATCGGACAAGGTGGTGGGCAGATGGAACAGCCCTTCGCTCGGGTCGGTGACCGAAAGCTCGAAGACGTCGGCGCCAAAGATGCGATCCGGGCTGGGCGCTATGCCGCCCAGCAATGCATCCGAATCCACGCGCGACATCTGGCTTTGATTGAGGTTTATCAATCGCTCGCCCCAGCCAATGGGTTCCATGCCCAGATCGGCGAGCTGATCCAGCAACTGGCGGGCGGAGTTGGCGTTGTCGACCTTCAGTTGCGCCTCCTGCTGGGCCATCCGGGCCTGCGACAGCAGCTCGTTCCTGTTGCTGAGCTGGTCGTAGGCGCGGGCCAGGCTGCTGCGCGCGGAGATGAACCACACGGCGGTGACCACAAGGGCCAGCAGGGTCACCGCAAAGATCGTCAGGGAGAGACGTCGTGACCGGCGCAGCCGGCCCAGCATGGAGGCGATGGTCATGGGATTACTGATTCATCTTGTAGTGGGCGACCAGGGTGATGATCTGGTCGGTGTCATCGCCACCGCCGGCGACGTTGGAGTTGGCCGAGCCGGCCGAACCCGACTTGTTGGTGTTGTTGCCCTTCCACTCCATGCTCTCGGCATCGGCATTGCTGCCGACGCTGCGCTTGTTCAGGCCCACCTGACGGAACGCACCGGACTGCGGATCGGGCTTGCCATCGATCATCTGGTCCAGCGAACGGGCAAGATCCGGGGTCAGGCCGGAAAGGACCATCACATTGCCGGCACCGGAGGCGGTCTCTGCCGGATTCCACTGGAAGCAGACCTGGATCTCCTGCGGGTTGCCGTTGGTATCCAGATAGACATAGCGGTCTTCAAAACCCTCACCACGGCCCGGCGGCAAGCTGATGCCGGCGCCCCGCATGAAGTCACGCAGCTTGTCACCGTCCTGCGAGGCAGCCGATACCGGCTGGTCGCTCTTGGTCGACGCCGAGCCATTGCAGATCGCACCCTTGGTGGCGGTGTTGTTGGCCATGTCGATGTCGTATTCCTTGCCGGCGACCATCAAGCGCGGCGCGGCCTGGTTGTCGCCGACGGGGGCACCAAAGCGTTGGTGGTAGCTGTTGTAGGCCACGACCCATTGATCGACGTACTTCTGCTTGATGCGCGTGTATTCGGCATTGCGCTGGACGTCGCGGCCGATCATCACCGCACCGATGATCACGCCGATGATGACCAGCACCACGGCCATTTCGACCAGAGTGAAACCGCCTTGATGGCGCTTGGATCGCATTTGCATTGAAGAGCCCCTTGTGGAAGAACCTGTGTACCCGGCGCGGGTCTGCAGCGACGGGTGGTTTGTTTCAGCGGACTAGATACGGCGGCGGCGTAAGACGTGCGTAAGACGTGCGTAAGAGCTATCTTCCCGGCATTCTCCTGCCGGTCACCTGCCATGCTGCGTACTGCGCTTCTGCTTGCCCTCGCCACGGTATCAGCGGCTGCGTGTGCCGCAGACCGTGTTACCGGTCACGAATTTGCGACCCGCTCCGAAGTGATTGCGCCGCACGCGATGGCGGCAACGTCGCAGCCACTGGCCACGCAGATCGCGTTGGACGTGATGAAAGATGGCGGCTCGGCGGTGGACGCAGCCATCGCCGCCAATGCGGCGCTGGGTTTGATGGAGCCTACCGGCAACGGTATTGGCGGCGATCTGTTCGCCATTGTCTGGGACCCGAAGACGCACAAGCTGCATGGTTACAATGGTTCGGGCCGCTCGCCGCGCTCGCTGACTCTGGCGGAGTTCCAGCGGCGCGGCCTGAAGGAGATTCCCGCGACCGGGCCTTTACCGGTGTCGGTGCCTGGCGCGGTGGATGGCTGGTTCGCATTGCACGCGCGCTTCGGGCGCAAGCCGATGGCTGAGAATCTGGCACCGGCAATCGCCTATGCGCGCGAAGGGCACCCGGTGGCGGAAGTCATTGCCTACTATTGGGACCGCTCGGTGCCGAAGCTGGCGCAGTATCCGGGCTTCAAGGAACAGTTCACCCTCGACGGGCATGCGCCGCGCAAGGGCCAGATGTGGCGCAATCCAAACCTGGCAAATACCTTGCAGCAAATAGCCGATGGTGGTCGCGATGCCTTCTACAAAGGAGAAATCGCCCGCAGTATTGGCGATTACTTCAAGGCCAATGGGGGGTATCTGAGCTATGAAGACATGGCCGCCCATGAAGGCGAGTGGGTGGAGCCGGTCAGCAGCAACTATCGCGGCTACGACGTGTGGGAGTTGCCACCCAACAGCCAGGGGATTGCAGCGCTGCAGATCCTCAATGTGCTGGAAGGTTATGACTTCTCGAAGATTCCATTCGGCTCGGCCGAGCACATCCATCTGTTCGTTGAAGCCAAGAAACTGGCCTTCGCCGATCGCGCCCGTTTCTACGCGGACCCGGCATTCTCGCCGGCGCCTGTACAGCGACTGATATCCAAGGACTACGCTGCACAGCGTCGCAGCTTGATCTCGATGGACAAGGCCTTGAAGGAAGTACAGCCGGGCACGCCCAGGCAGCTGGAGGAGGGCGACACCATCTACATGACCGTGGCTGATGCCGACGGCATGATGGTGTCACTGATCCAGTCCAATTACCGCGGCATGGGTAGCGGCATGGCACCGACGGGGCTGGGTTTCATCCTGCAGGATCGCGGCGAGATGTTTGTCCTGCAGAAGGACCATCCCAATGGCTATGCGCCGGGCAAGCGCCCGTTCCAGACCATCATCCCGGCCTTCATCACCAAGGACGGCAAGCCGTTCGCCAGCTTTGGCGTGATGGGCGGTGCGATGCAGCCGCAGGGGCATGCGCAGATCGTGATGAACCTGGTCGACTTCGGCATGAACCTGCAGGAGGCCGGCGACGCGCCGCGCATCCAGCATGAAGGCTCGACCGAACCAACCGGGCAGGCCACCGTGATGAGTGATGGCGGTGAGATCAATCTGGAAACCGGCTTCAGCTGGGAAAGCGTGCGTGGCCTGATGCGCAAGGGGCACCGGGTGACGTTCGCCGATGGCCCTTATGGTGGTTACCAGGCGATCATGCGCGACCCGGAAAGCGACGTTTACTACGGTGCATCGGAGAGCCGCAAGGATGGCCAGGCGGCAGGCTATTGAGTTCGGCCCGTACAGGGTGGTTCGCAGCGCATGGTCGCGCTCGGCATCGTGATGCCCACGGCGGATGTTTCCGTTGCGTGGCCGCGGGTCTGGACGGTTGACCCCGCCAAGCGGCAGGTGGGGCTAGAATGGCGCAGCCATGGACGGTAGACGATATGCAGCAACGATGCGTATCGGCCGGACTTGCACCATTCCCTTTCGGAGTCGCGCGATGTCCCACGTTGTTTCAATGCCACGGATCATGGTGTTTTCGGCATGTCTGATTGCCAGCCTCGCGGCTGGCGCGGGTGAAGCATCACCCGAGTTCGCGACGGGCGCACGGGTTGCGGTTGGAGCGGGCCCGGCCGATATGGTGTTCTCCGCCGATGGGCAGCAACTTTATGTCACCGAGAACGAAGACAACACGGTTGTCGTAGTCGATGTTGCACGCAGAAGCGTTCTGCGCAGGTTCGGTGATGGCGGATGGCAAGCGCCGGAAGGTGACGGCTGCTCACACAACTTCTGCCGTGGCAGCGGTGCGGCGGGTATTGCCGTCGATGCACAGCGTCAGCGCGCTTATGTCAGTTCCTGGAACATCAATGCACTGACTGCTTTCGATCTGCGCAGCGGGCAGGCGCTGTGGAGCACCCCCTTGCAGCGCTTTCCGCAGCCGCTGTTATTGACTCCCGATGGTGCGCAGGCGTGGGTGTTCAACGGCGTTGCCAATTCCCTGTCGGTGGTGGATGCCGCTACCGGCGAGGTGGTTGCTGATGCGCTTCCCTTGGAAGGCGGCGATGCGCGCAACCTGTCGTTCGGAAGGCAGCTTGCGCTGACGATGGCTGTCGATGGGCGTCACCTCTACGTAAACAGCATCTTCGGCGACGGCATCGAGGTGTTCGATACCGCGAAGCGTTCGCGCAGTGCGCTGATCGAAAGCGGGGCGTCGCCTTACGATCTGGCGGTCGATCGGAACAATGGCAATCTCGTCGCGCTATACGAAGACGGCGTCGTCGACTACGCGGCCGCTACGCTGTCGCCGCTGCGCGCTTATCGCTTCTGCGATGAGGTCACTACCTGGAACATCGCTTTGAGTGACGATGGCCGTCTACTGGCGCTGACCTTTCCCAAGAATGCGTTGGCCATGGTGGTGGCGCGCGACAGCGGCCTGCTGACGCACGTCTTCCAAACCGATGCTTGGCCGATGAAGGTCGCGTTCTCGCCCGACTCGCGGTTGCTCGCGGTGCTCAATGCGGGAGACACGGCATCCGTATCGCTGCTGGATGTGCACGCACGGATGGACCTTGAACCGCTACGTTCGCAGTTGAGTGAACTGTTCTGCCAGCCGAACACGGAGACGATGCAATGGATGCGTTGAAGAGCGCGATGTCGGCCAGGTCGACGCGATGGCTGCTGGTCGTGCCGCTGATGCTGGCCGCAGCAGTGGGGGCCAGTGAACACTCGGTCCTGCAATGGGAAATGGGCCAGGCAGGCTCCTATGGAAATTCGGACGGTCCTGCGCTGGACGCTCGTTTCATGGGAACGCTGACGCCTTACCGCGACAAGGATGGCGCACTGCTGGTAGCCGATGCCGAAGGCAATGCGTTGCGCAGGATCGGCCAGGATGGGATTGTCACCACGATCATCGGGAAGCCCGGCACGGCAAATCCGATGGCGGCCGGCGGCGACGCACAGCAGCTGACGCGCCCGTCTGAACTGGCCCGCCTGGCCGACGGTCGCCTGTTGGTGGTCGAGCAGCGGGTCAAGGGATTGCGCGCGGTGGATGCCAAGGGCCGGATCACCGCGCTGCAGCTTCGCAAGGGCGAGCCGATGGCGGAGGCCCCTGCCTTGGGTGCTGGCGGATCTGTGGACATTGTGGTCGCCCCCGCGCCGCCATCGCCGCCGTCACTTCCTGCCGAAAGCCGCCAGACTGCTGCTCCCGTTGCGCCGGAAGCGCCACTGCTACCTGATCCGTCGGGCATTGCGGTCGATGCCAAGGGGCGCGTCTGGGTCGCCGACAGCGGCAGCTACCGCGAGCGCACCCTGGTGATCGATACGCAAGGCAAGGCACGCATGTGGGAACCCGGGCAGATGATCATGCTGCGCAAGATCGCCGCGGCAGCCGACGGAAAATTGTGGGGCATCAACGGCAAGCTGCTGTTCCGCCTGCATGACGACCGTGCCGAGGTGATGGGCAGCCTGGACGTACCCGAGTGGACGCCGCCGGCCGACTACCTCGTCCAGCCGCCGGCCAGTGGCCCGGTAGCCGCGCTGATCGGGCAGGTACCGTTTTCCGGACGTGGCAGCCTGCCGCCGATGCCTTCGCGGCCCAGGGACGCGGCACCGGTGGATTTCAGTGGTTTGACGATTGATCCGCAGGGGCGGCCGTTGCTGATTGATCGCCACCGGCTGCTGCGCTTTGAGCCGCGCTCAGCGGAGTTCACGACGCTGTTGGCATTGCCAGCGGCGGGGGATGATCGCGGCTATGGTGACAGCCGGATCGACGCGGTGGCTGTCGATGGCAAGGGGCGCATCGTGCTGGCGATTGACGGTGGAAGCGCGCTGTTTACGCTGGGAGCGGACGGTCGGCTGGCACTGGTTGCAGGACATGCGCCGCCTTCGGCATGGTGGCAAGGTGGCGATACCGACAAACGCAGGTCGGCCAAACTGCCGGCCTCGCTTGACGACAGCATTGTCATGCTGCCCGATGGCGGCACGCTCTATGTCGCCAGACTGGATAACGCGTTGTTCCAGGTCGATCGCGATGGGAACGCAGCGCTGTGGGCGGGGAACGACAAGAAGGGCCGCAGCGATGGCCCGCGGCTTGAAGCGCGTTTCACCTATCCCACGGATCTGGCAAGGGCGCGCGACGGAACGGTATACGTTGCCGATAGTGGCAGTGCGCGGATCCGTGCAGTACGGCCTGACGGGGTGGTCCAGACACTGGCCGGCAACTATTCGGAATCGTTTCGCGCCGATGGCGACTTTGCCAGGGCCAGCTTCTACGAGCCGAAGTACATCGCACTGGATGAAGCGCGCAACGTGCTGTACGTGCTGGATGAAACCCCCTACGTTGGCAGCGGTGACGTGCGTCTGCGGCGCCTGGATCTGCGCTCGGGCCAGGTCACCACATTGGCCTCCGATGAACACCGGCCGATGGACGTGATCGCTCCGTCAGGCGAGCTGCAACGGGTCACCCGCGCGGCCGTAACCGTGATCTACAAGGACATCGCGGTCGGTCCTGATGGGTATGTGTATGCATTGGACGAGAATGCGGTCTGGCGGATCGACCCGGAAAGTGGTTTGCACCGCATGCTGTTCCACGTTGCGGAGCGGCCGCTGGAGAAAGCGTATGAGCTCGCTTACGCACAAGCCAAAAGCAGCGCGGAGCGGGAGGCGCTATCGGCTGCGAGTTGCAGCTGGGTATGGTGTCGCCCCGAGCGCATCGAGGTGGACGCGCAGGGCAATGTCTATCTGAGCGACGTGGGCAACAACACGGTGCTGCGGATCGGGCTGGATGGCAAGGCTGGCGTGATAGCAGGTGCGCTGGATCAGGTCGGCAACAGGGCGGGTGCGCTACCGGGCGGCCTGCACAAGCCCGGTGGTCTGGCGTTCTCGGCGGAAGGCGACCTGATGATCAACGTCAACGAACAAGGTGTCATGCGTTTGCGCAATCCGGCACAGGCACCCTTCAGCATCGCCGTGCCCGGCGCGGGGGGGATACCCGAGGATCCTGTGCGCTGACAGCAGATGGGTTGGATTTGCGGGGCTTTGCAGGTCTAATAGCGCCCGAAGCGGGGGTACCGCAGCCTTGGGGCTGCGGTTGAGACATACCCTTCGAACCTGATCCGGTTCATACCGGCGTAGGGAAGCTTTGTGTGCTGCCAGTCGATGAGCCCGTGATGGGCCTGGACTTGGCAGCGTGCGCCTTCGCTTCGTTCCGTCATGCGAATCCCTCGCGTGGCCTTCGCACCCCGCGTGTGGATAGACAGGACGAATGCCCATGAATGCACAGCCCAGCCTGCAGCAACAGGCCCAGCAACTTTCCGAGTCGGTGACCCGGCCGATTCCCGGCTCGCGCAAGATCTTCGTCGCCGGTTCGCGCCCGGACCTGCAGGTGCCGATGCGCGAGATCGCGCAGACCCGCACGCCAACCCTGTTTGGCGGCGAGGAGAACCATCCGATTACCGTGTACGACACCTCGGGCCCGTATACGGATCCGCAGGCCACCATCGATCTGGCAGCGGGGCTGGCAGCGGTGCGCAGCGCCTGGATCGAGGAGCGCGGTGATACCGAGCAGTTGGCCGGGCTCAGTTCCGAGTTTGGCCGCGGTCGCCAACACGATGCCAAACTCGATGCCGTACGTTTCCCCGGCCGCACGCTGCCGCGCCGCGCGATTGGTACCGCCAACGTCACCCAGATGCATTACGCGCGCCGCGGTATCGTTACCCCGGAGATGGAGTACGTCGCCATCCGCGAGAACCAGCGGCTGGACGCGGTGCGTGATGCCGGTCTGCTCGCGCAGCATCCGGGGCAGAGTTTCGGTGCCAACATTCAGCAAATCATCACCCCGGAATTCGTGCGTGATGAAATCGCGCGGGGCCGCGCGGTGTTGCCGAACAACATCAACCACCCCGAGTGTGAGCCGATGATCATCGGCCGCAATTTCCTCACCAAGATCAACGCCAACATCGGCAACAGCGCGGTGTCCTCGGGTATCGCCGAGGAAGTGGAGAAGCTGGTGTGGGCGATCCGCTGGGGCGGCGACACGGTGATGGACCTGTCCACCGGCAAGCACATCCATGAGACGCGCGAGTGGATCGTGCGTAATTCGCCGGTGCCGATCGGTACCGTGCCGATCTACCAGGCGTTGGAGAAAGTGGATGGTCGTGCCGAGGAGCTCAACTGGGAGATCTTCCGCGACACCTTGATCGAACAGGCCGAGCAGGGCGTTGACTACTTCACCATCCACGCCGGGGTGCTGCTGCGACACGTGCCGCTTACCGCCAAACGCGTGACCGGCATCGTCTCGCGCGGTGGTTCAATCATGGCCAAGTGGTGCCTGGCGCACCACAAGGAAAACTTCCTCTACACGCACTTCGAAGACATCTGCGACATCATGAAGGCCTACGACGTGTCCTTCAGCCTTGGCGACGGTCTGCGCCCGGGTTGCATCGCCGATGCCAATGACGCCGCCCAGTTCGGTGAACTGGAAGCGCTGGGTGAACTGACCCGTATCGCCTGGAAGCACGATGTGCAGACCATCATCGAAGGCCCCGGCCACGTGCCGATGCATCTGATCAAGCAGAACATGGACAAGCAGCTGCACGAATGCGGTGAAGCGCCGTTCTATACCCTCGGGCCGCTGACCACCGACATCGCGCCGGGTTACGACCACATCACCAGTGCGATCGGTGCAGCGATGATCGGCTGGTACGGCACCGCGATGCTCTGCTACGTGACGCCGAAGGAACATCTTGGGCTGCCCAACCGGCAGGACGTGCGTGACGGCATCATGGCCTACAAGATCGCCGCCCATGCCGCTGACCTTGCCAAGGGTCATCCCGGCGCACAGGTTCGCGACAACGCACTGAGCAAGGCGCGCTTCGAGTTCCGCTGGGAGGACCAGTTCCACCTGGGCCTGGATCCGGAGAAGGCCAAGGAATTCCATGACGAAACCCTGCCCAAGGACGCGCACAAACTGGCCCACTTCTGCTCGATGTGCGGCCCGCATTTCTGTTCGATGAAGATCACCCAGGACGTGCGCGAGTACGCGGCCGAGCAGGGGGTTGATGAGGCGCAGGCGCTGGCGGCGGGCATGGCCGAGAAGTCCGCGCAGTTCCTGGCCGAAGGCGGCCAGGTCTACCGCGCCGAATAGCCCCGCCAGCGGGCCAGGGCACCTGCGCGGGTGCCCTGGCCCATGCTTGACGCCACACGGAGGACGGACGTGCTAGCGTGCAGCCGTCCACACCAGGGGTAGGCCATGAAACTTCGCTTTGTTTCGCTGTTTTTCGTCCTGTCCACGCTGCTCCTGCTGGGCGCCTGCGCCAGTACACCGCGCGTCGCCAGCCAGGCCGATCCCAGTGCGGATTTCTCGCGCTACCGCAGTTTCGCGTTCTTCACGCCGCTGGCGCTCGAGCAGCACGGCTATACCACCATCACCAGCAACCGCATCCGCGCCGCGGTGCGCACGCAGATGGAGGCGCGCGGTTATCGGTTCGATGAAGCCAATCCGGACCTGTGGGTGAACCTCAACGCCTACCTGCAGGACAAGACCCAGGTCACCACGATGCCGGAAGTGGATTACGACTATTACTACAGCTATCGCGCCCGTGGTTATGTTGCCGTGCCGTACTGGCGTGACCGCACCGACGTGCGCCAGTACACCGAGGGCACATTGAACGTGGATGTCGTCGATGCACGGCAGAAGCGCCTGGTCTGGGAAGGTGTCGCGGTGGGCACGGTAGGGCGGGTCAAGCCGGAGCAGCGGGGCGAGCGGATTGACGCAGCGGTGGCGGCGATCTTTGCCACCTATCCGTATCGCGCTGGAATGTCGGCCAATCCTGCTCCCTGATCTTCCCGCCCACGCGCAATGCAGCAACAGCAGCGTTCGCCACCGGCACTGAGGCACTGAAAGAGCATATGCAATCGCGCTTGAGATGGATCGTGATGGCGCGCCGGCACCCGTCGGCGTGGCTGCTGGCGGTGCAACTGCTTGGCGTACTGCTGTACCCGGCGATGGAGCACATGCCCGCCGGGCGCGCGTTGTTCGGCGTATTCGGCATGCTGGTGCTGGGCTTGGCGGTGTGGGTGGTAAGGCGCAGCCCGTTGTTGCTGTGGCTGGCGTTGACGCTGGCGATCCCGGCGGTGGTGTTCTCGATCGCCGGGGCCTTGCTCGGGCGTTATTCGCTGATCGCGGTGGCGCAGGCATTCGAATGCCTGCTGTATTTCTATACCTCCTGCAGCTTGATCGCCTACATGCTGCAGGATCACAAGGTGACGCGTGATGAGCTGTTCGCGGCAGGCGCCACGTTTACGCTGCTGGCGTGGGCGTTCGCGTTCGCCTATTCAGTCTGCCAGCACGTGTATCCGGGCAGTTTTGTGGCCACCAGCGAGGGCGATTTCCGAAGCTGGGTAGAGCTGCTTTATCTCAGCTTCAGCTTGCTGTCAGGGGTAGGCTTGAGTGATGTCGTGCCGGTGCATCCGCAGGCCCGTGCATTGGTGATGCTGGAGCAGTTTGCAGGCGTTATGTACGTTGCTTTGGTGGTTTCGCGGCTGGTCGGCCTGACCATTTACAAAGCCGAGAAAACTGAACGCTAGATAAAAAAATCGCGCCGTACGGCGCGAATCATGTAGCGGATTATGTAATTACGTCGGCGAGAGAGAGCCTGATGTCATCCACGCGTGGGCGCGTGGGGAACCCGGTTAGAGTAATATTGGTTCCAGAAAAAACATTTGCTCTGTGCGTTGATGCCTTTTGCGGAACTTGGCGGCTTGGAAGGGCATGGGCCCCGACAGCTGGACACAGGATGCGTGTCCGCCAGCGATTTTGAACGACCGCGATGGCAACGAACTTCATCGAAAAACCAAGCTCTGACCGACTGCGTGTCGGTGAGTGTCTGGTGGTGCTTTCCTCCCGCGAGGTGCACCAGCCAGCAACATCCAGAACCCAACGGCTCACGCCCAAATCGGTGGGGGTGTTGCTGGTGCTTGCGCGTCGACCTGGGCAGGTGGTGACCCGCGACGAGCTGTTTGCCGAGGTCTGGCCGGACACCATGCCGACCAACGACGTGCTGACCCAGGCGGTTACCCAGCTGCGCAAGGCCTTCGCTGCAACCGAAGCAGGCGAAGGCGCAAGTTATATCGAAACAATCGCCAAAACCGGCTACCGCCTGCTGGCCCCGGTTGCCTGGGAATCGAGCCCGGACGCCGCGGTTGCCGATGCGCCCGAGGAGGCTGACGCAGCGGGTGTGGATGTGCCGCTGGCGCCTGTGCACGATGGCGCGCGCCATACGCGGCGCAAGGTGCGCCGTTACGGCTTGCTGGCGATCGGTGTCGCCTTGTTGTTGAGCACGCTGATGATGGCCTGGTTGCTGTGGGGCCGTGATGCGCCGTCGCAGACGGACGCAACGGTGGTCGAAGGCAATCGGGTAGTGGGCAGTCCTGCGCGTCCCTACCGCCTGATCACGGCGACCGAAGGCGTGGAGGTGAATCCTTCGCTGTCGCCCGACGGCGCGCTGGTGGTGTTCGCCCGCGAACAGGACAACAGTTCCAGCTTGTGGATACAGAGCGTGAGCAATGCAACCGCGACGCCGCTGCTGACGCCGCCTGCCGGCGCCCTGGATCGCTTCCCGGTATGGTCACCGAATGGCCGCAATGTGGCCTTTGCGCGATTCCTGCCACAGGGCGACTGCGAGGTGCTGGTGGTATCGGCCACCGGCACCGGGCTGCGTCGCGCCACGCGTTGTGATGGCACGGACATGCTCAGCTTCGACTGGGCCCCCGACGGGGCGAGCCTGCTGTTTGGGTCGATGACCGGGCGCTATGCCAGCCGCGGCATCCGCAGCCTGGATCTGGCATCGGGACGCTGGTCATCGCTGCGCTATGAGATGGGCAGCGACGACTTCGACTATGCGCCGCGCTATTCGCCAGACGGGAAAAAGATCGGTTTCGTGCGCAATCCCCAGGTAGGGGATATGTGGGTGATGGATGCCGACGGCAGCAATGCGCAGCGTTTGACCGACGACGCAGCCGAGATTCGTGGCTGGAGTTGGTTGGGCTCGGACGAGATGGTGTTTGGTCGTCGCATCGACAGCGAAGCGCGCCTGTATCGCCTGGATGTGGCCACGCGCGCACTGCGTGACATGGGCATCGACAACGCGCAGAGCCCGGCGGTGTCGCGGGGTGGTGGCAATCTGGCCTTCGTGCGCAGCCAGCCGCAGTTCGGCCTGTTCCGCATTCCACTCGGCGACGAAAACGCGCCGCCGCAGCGTCTGTTTGCATCGTCCGCGCGCGATGGCCAGCCGATGGTGTCGCCCGATGGCGCGCAGCTGGCGTTCACCTCGGACCGTTCCGGTGCGTTCGCGCTGTGGTGGGCGCGTCTGGATGAGCCGGCATCGCTGCAGATGATCGAGGGCGTGCGCCCTGAAGCACGCCAGCCCATGGACTGGTCCGAGGATGGGCGGCGCCTGTTGGTGACCGGCCGTGATGCCGACGGTGTGCCGGGCATCTACGAGGTGGCACCGGAAGAAGGTCATTGGGTGAAGCTGGCGGTGCCTGTGCGGGAACCGCTGCAGGCGGTGTATGGCCCCACGCCCGATACGCTGTTGGTGGTGGAGCGCGGGGATGATGAGCGAATGGCGCTGACCCTGTTTGATCGCCGGCAACAACCGTGGAAGCGCCTGGCATCGCTGGAAGGGGTATCGCAGGTGCGCTATGACCGCGCCGCGCAGCGGGTGCTGTTCACGCGCCTGGCCAGTGGTGGGCTCTGGCAGGCTGCATCCAATCTGGCGCAGGACAGCGTGAAAAACGTGCACGCCGAATTGCCCAGCCGCTGGCGCTACCGGACCTGGGCCGTGGCCGCCAATGGTGCAGTGGAGTACCAGGAGATCAGCCGCAACTGCAGCAGCCGGTTGACCGCCATTGCCGGCGACGGTGCCAGCCAGTGCCTGGATGCCAAGCGCTTCAGCGCCGGCAATGGTCTGAGCCTGGCGCCGGACGGCAGTGCTGTTTTCATCGCCTTGGCCACCGCCGACAACGCCGATATCGGCATGATGCGGGTTCCGCAGCGTGCGCCGCGGCGGGTGATGGGCTTGGCCAAGTGGTTGTCACCATAGGGAAATTTGGTTTCGTAAGTTTTTCGTAGGCCATATCGGGAAGAATTCGCAGCAATCTCGCCAGACTTTCCTGACCCACATCGCCAAAGTTGGCAAAACGTTCGCTCAATAAGAGCAAACGATGGTGTGCGACATGCGGCAGGTTTCGTGGGTGGATCGTGGTCAGTCGGTTTCGTTTGAAAAGCCTGCGGAGGATGGCCCGCGGCCAGCCTGTGTCGGCGTGGCCCGACTGGGCAGCCTGCAGACCTCGGGCACGGTATTCACGGTATGGCTGCAGCTGCGCGGTACTGCCTGGGTGGAATCCAAGGAAGGAAAGTTCCGCCTGCGTCAGCGCGAATGGATTGCCTTCGAGAAAGAATCGCGGCCGCTGATCCAGGCGGGCCGGGACGGCATCTGCATTGGCGTGAGCCTGGATACCGACGCGCTGCGCATGCTGGGCACGCTGGCCGATTGCAGCGTGTATACCGGGCGCGGCCGCATGAGCCTGGGCGAGGCGCGCTTGGCGCTGCGGCTATGGCGCGAGGCGCAGGCACCGGGTTCAACCATCCACCAGCTGCGTCCGCTGCTGCTGCATCTTGCTTCGTTGCAACGTGATCTCGCCGGTACGGTGCAGCGTTGCCCCGGGCGTTCGCGCATCCGCAAGCGGCAGGTGTTCGGTCGCATGCAGCGTGCGCGCATGTATCTGGAAGGCAACAGCCACCGCGTCGTACGCATTGGTGAGTTGGCCGAGCTGACGAACTTCTCCAGCTGGTACCTGTCCAAGACTTTCCAGAGCCTGTATGAAGAAAGCCCGCAGTCCCTGTCGGCGCGGCTGCGACTGGAGCGCGCGGCGATGCTGTTGCGTGATACCGACATGATGATCGGTGAAGTGGCCTCTGCCAGCGGTTTTGATAACTGTTGCAGCTTTGCACGTGCATTTCGTGCACGTTTTGGCGCATCGGCCACGCAGTACCGCGAGACGCCGGAGGCGTTGAAGCCAGATTCGGCAAAGTTTAAGGATGGCTTGCGCAAAACCAAGGCGGCAGTACGAACGTAACGTTCAGGGGTGTTTAACACACCGCTAACTTTGTCGTTTGTTTAGCTCTTTGGAGAGATTGATGAAGCTTCGTAATTCTGCAGTGCGGTTGGGCTTGCTCCCGGCCGGCATTGCTATTGCCTTGACCCCGTCTTTTGCTTCGGCGCAGGAAGCTGCTGCCGGCGCCACCACGCTGGACCGCCTGGAAGTCACCGGCTCGCGCATTCGTGGCGCGAACATGGAAACCCAGCAGCCGATCCTGACCCTGAGCCGTGAGAACCTGGAAAAGCAGGGCTTCACCTCGGTCGCCGACGTGCTGCAGAACATGACCTCGGCCGGCTCCCCGGCAATCTCCCGTTCGGAGTCGCTGGCTTCGGGCGAGAACGTCGGTGGTTACTACATCGATATCCGCAACCTGGGCGCCAACCGCACCCTGGTGCTGATGAACGGCAAGCGCCTGGGCGCTACCTCGGGCGGCTACCAGGATCTGAGCCAGATCCCGATGTCGGCCATCGAACGCATTGAAGTCCTGAAGGACGGCGCTTCGGCCATCTACGGTTCGGACGCCATCGCCGGCGTGGTCAACGTGATCACCCGCAAGAACTTCGACGGCGCTGAAGCCAACGTCTATATCGGCCAGTACGGCGAAGGCGACGGTGACCTGAACCAGTATTCCTTCACCCTGGGTTCGGCTGGCGAGCGCGGCAGCCTGACCCTGTCGGCCGAGTACTCCAAGCAGGATCCGGTGATGGCGAAGGACCGTTGGTTCTCGCGCAACGGTGGCAAGGGCCCGAACACCACTGCTGCCGACCTGAGCCCGATCGGCCCGAACGGCGTGTGGTGTGATCCGCGCGTATTCGGCGATTGCCTGCAGAAGAAGGACGGCCCGACCGTCATCTGGCAGACCCTGAACCCGGGTGGCAACCCGACCAACGAAAACGACTACCACCCGCTGACCCCGGGCGAGTACGCCAACGCCAACCAGCAGATGTCCCTGCAGACCGGCATCGAGCGCAAGTCGGTGTACGTCAATGGCACCTATGACTTCACGGACAACGTGTCGTTCAATGCCGACATCCTGTACAACGAGCGCTCCACCGACCAGCAGATCGCCGGTTACCCGTACCAGTCGCAGTCCTTCGAGACCCCGCTGGCTGGCAACAGCGCATTCAACCCGATCGGCCAGGACGTCGAGTTCCGTCGCCGCCTGTGGGAAATGCCGCGTACCACCGAAAGCAAGCTGAAGACCCTGCGCTTCGCGCCGACCATCAGCGGCTTCTTCGATTTCGCCGGCAAGTCCTTCGACTGGAATGTCGGTGCGCTGTTCAACCGCAACGAATCGACCAAGAGCAACCACGGCGACATGAGCCTGATTGCTGCACGTCAGGCCCTGGGCCAGTCGTTCATCGACGCTGACGGCGTTGCCCGTTGCGGCACTGCTGCCAAGCCGATCGCTGGCTGCCTTGCCTGGAACCCGCTGCTGCCGGCCGGCGTTGCTGGCCCGGGTTCGCTGGACAACAAGGACCTGCAGGAGTTCCTGTTCCCGACCTTCACCACCACCGGCGTCACCAAGACCACCTCGTTCACCGCTGACCTGGCGGGTTCGATCGTGACCCTGCCGGCCGGTGACCTGGGCTTCGCCATCGGTGTCGAGCACCGTGAAGAAGAAGGCCGCTTCGTGCCGGACGCGTTCATGCAGTCGGGCGAGTACACCGGCCTGCCGCAGAGCACCACCAACGGCAAGTATGATCTGGACGAGGTCTACCTCGAACTGAACATCCCGGTGCTGGCCGACATGGCTTTCGCCAAGGAACTGACCATCAACGTTGCTGGCCGTTACTCGGACTACAGCAACTTCGGCGACACCGTGAACGGCAAGTTCGGCGTGACCTGGCGTCCGCTGGATGAACTGCTGGTCCGTGGTACCTACGCTGAAGGCTTCCGCGCTCCGTCGGTCGACAACATGTACGGCGGCATCGGTGGCAGCTTCGAGAAGTACACCGATCCGTGCGGCATCGGCGCACCGGGCAGCGTCAACGGCAATGCAGCATGTAATGCTGCTGGCGTGCCGCTGGGCTACACCCAGCTGGGCCAGGGTCTGATCCCGTGCACCACCTACCCGTGCCAGACGCCGGACCAGTTCATCTCCGGTTCCAACCCGGCGCTGAAGCCGGAAACCTCGACCAGCAAGACCATTGGTGTTGTGTGGAGCCCGCGTTGGGTGCAGGGTCTGGACATCTCGCTTGACTGGTACAACTACCAGATCAAGGACATGATCATCTCCGACAGCGTCAACCGCATCCTGCGTGACTGCTACGTGCTGGGCGACAACAGCCGTTGCGCCAACGTCGTGCGTGCTGCAGATGGCCACATCAGCGACATGTTCTACGGCCTGGCCAACCTGGGTCAGATGGAAACCGAAGGTTACGACCTGGGTGTGAAGTACCGTCTGCCGGAAATGTCGTTCGGTCAGATCTCGATCGATTCGCAGACCACCTACACCGCCAAGTACGACGAAGTCGGCCAGAACAGCAAGGGCCAGAACATCATCGTCGGCAACGTTGGTTCGCCGGGTATCTTCCGCGTGCGCTCGAACCTGGGCGTGAACTGGGAGTACGGCGACTTCGGTGTGAACTACACCGCGCGTTACTACTCGGGCATGAAGGAAACCTGCGTTTCCAAGGCCGAGGGCTGGTGTGACCTGCCGAACCGTTATGAGAACGGTGAGAAGGCTCCGCTGCGTACCACCGGTTCGAACACCTTCCACGACCTGCAGGTCAGCTACAAGGCGCCGTGGGATGCCACCATCGCAGTGGGCGCGAACAACGTGTTCAACCACCGCGGTGCATTGCAGTACTCGGCTCCGAACAGCGACTTCGCCTACTACGGCGGCTTCGACATCGGCCGTTTCCTGTACATGAAGTACACCCAGCGCTTCTGATCCATTGAAGCACTGTGATGCGTGACGAAGGGTGGGCCGAAAGGCCCACCCTTCTTTTTGGTGTGTTGCCTGGCCCGGGTAGGCGCGCGCAGCCCGGGGGAGCGGGGGCGCGCTGCACAACGCACGGCACGGCAACCGGGTGCGCCCTGCAAAAACAACAACGGCCGCTGGGCGGCCGTTGTCATTCACTGCTGGTCATGCGTGCCGATGCGACGCTGGCTCAGGCGTCCACGCTCAGGCCCATCATCTCGTCGGCGATCGCACGCCACTGTTCGAGTTTGGGCAACACGCCGACATTGGCCAGGTACTGCTCATCCACCGCGGTGCCAGCGGCCAGGGCGGTGGCGACGTGGACGGCACCGGCCACCCAGAAGCTGCGCACATTGGAACGGCCTGGCTGCAGCTGGAAGGCGACCGCCTCGATGATCGGCATCGGCAGGCCCCACAAGCCCATCAGATAGGCACCGGCTTCCGCATGGCCGGGACGGCTTTCGTCGGCCTCGGCGGGCTGGCGCTCGTCGCGCACACCCGGCAGCAGCAGGCCGATGTCGGCCAGCAATGCCGCGGTCGAGCCGAGCTCGGCGCTGGCGGACGGCAGCATTTTCGCGGCCAGGCGCGAGGCCAGCAGGGCACGCGATTGCATGGTGTTGCGATCCGGCCCGGACATGCCGGGCAGGGCGAAAACTTCGCTGGCCAGCACCAGGTCACGCAGCGTTGCCATGCCCAGGCGGGTCACCGCGCCGCGCAGATCGGAGATCGCGCGGCCATTGTTGAAGAACGCGGAGTTGGACAGCTGCAGCACCTTGGCGGCAATGGCCGGGTCGGCTGCAACCAGCTTGGCGATCTCCGCCGCGTTGCTCTCCTCGTCCTCTTCCAGCGCGTGCATCAGGCTCAGGTACAGGTGCGGCGGCGAGGGCAGTTTCTCGATGCGACCGATGGCCTGGCGCAGGCGCGGGCTGTCCAGCAGTTCACGCAGTTCTTCCAGGCTGGTCAGCGCCTCGAGCAGGATCTCGGGTGGCAGCGGCAGCGGCAGGAAGCGGTGGGCGACACCGATGATGCGCGCCGATGGCACGCGCTGGCTGTTGTCGCCGTCGATCAGGGCGATGCGGATGGTTTCCGGACGCAGGGTCCGGATCTGGCCGAGCAGGGTGGCCGGGGCCAGGTCGGGCAGAACCGGCGCAACAATGACCGCATCGATCGTGGCGGAAGACACTGCGACGATGGCGGCACTGCCGTCCGGGACCGACTCTACTTCCCACTCGTCGCCGAGATCGCCGATGTACTCAAGCAGCTCGGCCGACAGGCTGGCTTCGCCGCCGACTAACAGGATTCGCAAGACACTTCCCCTTGGACAAAACGCAAAATCCGAACAAAAAACAGGCCGGAAACCGGCCTGTCAATGTAGCTAATCGCTGGCAAAGGGTCATGCCCTCTACGAGAAAAACGTGATGGTTGTCGCTACGCAGGGCCGGGTGTTACGACCGTGCGCGGGCGCAATCAGACGTCCTGTTCCTGGGTGGCGAGGTAGGTCTTGTGGGCTTCGCTCAGGATGCGCTTGGCTTCAGCGGCATCGCCCCAGCCTTCGATCTTGACCCACTTGCCCTTCTCCAGGTCCTTGTAATGCTCGAAGAAGTGACCGATGCGCTCCAGCCAGTGGCTGGACACCTGGGCGATATCTTCGACATGGGCGTAGCCGCTGAAGATCTTGGCAACCGGCACGGCCAGGATCTTCTCGTCGCTACCGGCTTCGTCGCTCATCTTCAGCACACCAACCGGACGGCAGCGCACCACCGAACCCGGGACCAGCGGCAGCGGCAGCACCACCAGCACGTCGGCCGGGTCGCCGTCGCCGCACAGGGTCTGCGGCACGAAGCCGTAGTTGCAGGGGTAGCGCATCGGGGTGGACAGGATGCGGTCGACGAACATCGCGCCGCTTTCCTTGTCCATTTCGTACTTCACCGGCTCCGAATCCTTCGGGATCTCGACGATGACGTTGATTTCTTCCGGCGGGTTCTTGCCCGGCGAGACCAGTTTCAGGCCCATTGCGCTGACTCCGAATCGTTGTTGGTTGAAAAAGAGCTCCATTCTACGCCCACGGCTATTGCGGCGCACCAAACCGCGGCGAGCGGGCTGAACCGACGGAAGGGCGCCTGCCTGAATGGAGGTTATGGGAATCATTATCATTTCCTGCTGGCCCGTCGCTCTGCCGCCCCCGCTCAGCCAGTTCGGCGCCCGCGGCTTGCCGCTACGGCGTCCATGTCCAGCAATGCCAGGCCTGAACGGACCGCTGATCAGTGAAGGGCCCCCGCTGCGGCGAGTACCGGCGCGGATGCCCTGCAGGGGCGGCGAAACCTGTGACGGCATCCAGGGAGGCAAGATCAGGGTGTCTGCATGCCGAACTCCACCAGCGCACGCGCGGGGGCTGCGCCGGGACTTCTGGCGATTACGCCGCGCCACGCAGGCGGCGCAATGGGGGGGCACTGCCCATCGGCCCCCCACAACGGTCCAGCCGTCACTCGCGGTGCTGCGCCGAACAAGTGCATCCGCGCACGACCGCGGCTAGCCTGCACCCATGGACTCCCTGATCTCCGCGTCCGCGCGTGCCCTTGCCACCGGCGACGTTCTGACCGCACTCAAGCACGTCGCATTGCGCGAGGATCCGCCAGCGCTGGCGCTGCGCGGGATCGCCATGGCCCAACTGGGTGATTTGCCGCGCGCGCGAGAACTGCTGCGGAATGCGCGGCGTGGCTTCGGCGGGCACGAAGTAGTGGCGCGCGCGCGCTGTGAGCTGGCCGAGGCCGAAGTGGCGCTGGCATTGCGTGAGCTCGGCGGTAACGCCGAGCCGCTGATTGCCATTGCAAGGGTGCTGGACGCGCGCGGCGATCATGCCAATGCGCTGCAGGCCTGGCTGATTCTCGCGCGGCGATGGCTGTTGCTGGGCAGGTTGCAGGAGGCCGCGGATGCGTTGGCGCGATTGGAGAGCAAGCCACTGCCGGCGGCGCTGTCTGCCATGGCCGGATTGACGGCGGCAACGCTGGCCCTGCGACGGATGCGGATCGGCCAGGCACGCACGGCCCTCGCGCATGCGCGTAGCGCTGCCGCAGGTGCAGGCATTGCCGCATTACGGGTGGAGGTGGACCAAGCCTTGCTCAAGCTGGACCAGCCCGCGGCACGTTGTCTTGGCAACGGTATCGATCAGCTGCTGTGCATCGATCAGGTACAGGCGCTGCTGGAGTCGGGCGCGCTGATCGTGGACGCTTGCCGGCGCGGCATCAGGATAGGTGACTGCTGGTTGTCACTGGCGAGGCGGCCGGTGTTGCTCGCGCTTGCTCGGGCGCTGGCCGCGGCCTGGCCGGCCGAGGTGGATCGCGAGGTGCTGATCATGCGTGCGTTCGGCATGCGTCATTACGACGACACGCTGCGGGCACGGTTGCGGGTGGAGATCGGCCGCCTGCGCAGGCTCATCACGGTGCAGGCGCACATTGAAGCGACGCCTGTGGGTTTCCGCTTGTCTCCCCGCAGCGCCAGCGTGGTGAGGGTGCTGGTGCCGCCGATCGAAGGGGAACTGGCTGCAGTGATCGCGCTGCTTGCCGATGGCGCGGCCTGGTCTTCGTCGGCCTTGGGACTGGCCCTGGGCAGCAGCCAACGCAATGTGCAACGGGCGCTGCTGGAACTGGAGGCGGCAGGGCGCGTGTATGCGCAAGGGCGTGGCCGCGCGCAGCGCTGGCGGGCGATGCCGCTGGGCGGATTCACGACGATCTTGTTACTCCCTGCTGCGCTACCGATTGACTAGTTTGATTGCCAGGCAGCCAAACACGGACATGCCAGGAGATTGCAGCGATGAACACACAAGCACTCGACCCTGCCATGGCGGCAGGCAAGGTTCGACCCGCCGAGGTGATTCGCGAGTACGGCCCGTTTGCCGGCTCGGACACCGTCAACGGCGTCAGTTTCGACGGACAAAACGTCTGGGCTGCCACGGGTGCCGCCCTGGTGGCCTTCGATCCGGGTAGTGGCGAACCCGTGCGCAGCCTGGCGTTGCCCTGTGACGCAGGCACGGCGTTCGACGGCACCTATCTTTGGCAGATCGCCGAGGCGCGCATCGACAAGATCGACCCGCGAAGTGGTGAGGTGCTGGCGACGATTCCCGCACCCGGCGGTGGCACGGATTCGGGCATGGCATGGGCGGAGGGCAGCCTGTGGGTAGGCCAATACCGCCAGCGGAAAATCCACCAGATTGATCCCGCCGATGGCGCCATCCTGCGCACCATCGAATCCGACCGTTTCGTCACCGGCGTGTCGTGGGTGGATGGCGAACTCTGGCATGCCACTGGCGAGGCCGGGCAGAGCGACATCCGTCGTGTCCAGCCCGATACCGGCGCGGTGCTGGAACGCCTGCAGATGCCGGACGGGATCAGCGTCAGTGGCCTGGAAGGCGATGGCGGCGAGCTGTTCTATTGCGGCGGCGGCAACGACGGCAGGGTGTATGCGGTGAAGCGGCCGCGTTGATTGGAGCGGTGGCAGTACCACCGAGCATTTGTGGCTGATACGCCATCTGCTTCGCGGCTTACGCCGCTCCTACAGCTGCCGCAGGTTACCGAGACACAGCCTGCAGCTTCCGACCTTCCCGTCGCCGGATACAAAGCCCCTCTCCCGCGCGCGGGAGAGGGGTTGGGGTGAGGGCAGCTTCTCGCTGTTGGCTTCAACAACGGCAACGGCGCCAACAACGGCGCCAACTGCACCAACATGACGACTACGCCATCAGCTTCGCGGCTTACGCCGCTCCTGCAGGTGCCGTTGGTTGCGGAGACATTACCTGCAGCTTCCGACCTTCACGTCGCCGGATACAGAAGCCCCTCTCCCGCATGCGGGAGAGGGGTTGGGGTG
>NZ_JBRREA010000019.1:0-81726 GCF_056759975.1 Stenotrophomonas sp. STEN031 | reverse complement strand
CCCCCCCCCCCCCCCCCCCCCACCCCCCCCCCCCCCCCCCCCCCCCCCCCCCCCCCCCCCCCGCCCCGCCCCCCCCCCCCGGGCCCCGCGGCGCGCCCCCCCCCCCCCCCCCCCCCCCCCCCCCCCGGTTCTCCAACCCCGGATATAACTCAGGCAACGCGGTCCAGCAGCCACTGGGTCAGCAGGCCTACCGGGCGACCGGTAGCCATGCCGCGCTTGCCTTCGTCGCTGGCAACGCCGGCGATGTCCAGATGCGCCCAGCGCTGGCCTTCGGTGAAGCGCGATAGGAAGCAGCCAGCGGTGATGGCACCGGCCCAACGGCCGCCGATGTTGTAGACGTCGGCAAAGCTGGAATCCAGCATGCCCTGGTACTCGTCCCACAACGGCAGGCGCCAGGCGCGGTCGAACACGTTCTCGCCAGCGGCAGTCAGTTCGTTGGCCAGATCGTCGTGCTTGCTCATCAGGCCGGCGGTCTGGTGGCCCAGGGCCACCATGCAGGCGCCGGTCAGCGTGGCAACGTCGATCAGCGCGGCCGGCTCGAAGCGCTGCGCATAGGTCAGCGCATCGCACAGGATCAGGCGGCCTTCGGCGTCGGTATTGCCCACTTCGATGGTCTTGCCCGACATCGAGGTGATCACGTCGGACGGGCGGTAGGCGTTGCCGTCGATGGCGTTTTCCACCGCAGGCACCACCACCACCAGGTTCAACGGCAGCTTGGCCTTGACCGTGGCGACGAAGGTGCCGATGACGTTGGCGCCACCGCACATGTCGTACTTCATTTCCTCGATGCCGCCCTGGGTCTTCAGGTTGACGCCGCCGGTGTCGAAGGTGATGCCCTTGCCGACCAGCACGTAGGGCTTGGCGTCACCGCCGTTGTTCCACTTCAGCACCACTAGCTTGGGGCGGTTGGCCGAGCCACGGGCCACGGCCAGCAGCGAGCCCATGCCCAGCGCTTCCATCTGCGCCTCGTCCAGGATCTCGGCTTCGGCACCGTCGTGCTCGGCGGCAAACTTGACCGAGGATTCGGCCAGGTAGGCCGGGGTGCAGTAGTTCGGCGGCAGGTTGCCCAGCTCGCGGGCGTATTCGACGCCGGCGGCAATGGCCTGGCCCTGCAGCAGCGCGGTTTCGTCGTTGCTGGCGATGGCCAGCGATTCCAGGCCCGGGGCTTCCGGCTTCTTCTTGCCCAGGGTGGCGGTATAGCGGTAGCTGGCGTGGTTGGCGGTGATCACGGCCTGACGGACGTTCCAGGCGGCGTCGCGGTCCTTGATCGGCAGTTCGTTCAGGGTGAACAGCGCGCTACGGGTATTGCCGCTCTTCAGGGCGCGGGCGGCGTCACCGGCGGCCTTCAGGTACTGGGCCACGCCGAACTTGGCCGGGTCGCCGAGGCCAACCACCAGCACGCGGGCGGCGCTGACGCCGGCCAGGTCGTGCAGCAGGGTGGTGTTGCCGGTCTTGCCGCCAACATCGCCGCGCTCGACCAGGGCGGCCAGACGGCCACCGGAAGCGGCGTCCAGGGCCTGTGCAGCCGGGCTCAGCGTCTTGTCAGAGTAGGCGCCAACAATGACGCAATCCACCTCGGCGGAGACCGGGGCGGCGTGGTTCAGGGTGAATTCCAGAGACATTGATCAGATTCCGTTGCCAAATCCGTACAATCGCAGGCTGTATACGCGGGGCCATCGAGGCCGGGCGTTCTGCGGACTAAACCGAGAGTTTAAACCACCGACCCTATGGCGAAGCTTGACCGCTACCTTCTGAGTGACTTCCTCCAGAGCTTTCTGGCCACTTTGACCGTACTCCTGGTCGTCAGCATGGGTGGTGTGCTGGTCGATATCCTCGGCCGCATTGCCGACGGGCGCATCCCGGCCGGCTTGATGCTGTCCCAGCTGGGACTGCAGTTCATCGTCTATCTGCCCATCATCCTGCCGCTGGCCCTGATGCTGGGTCTGGCGCTGTCGATCGCGCGGCTGTACCGCGACTCGGAAATGGCGGTGCTGACCGGTGTCGGCGTCGGCCCCAAGCGCCTGCTCAAGCCGATCCTGCTGCTCACCGTGCCTATCGTGGCGCTGGTGGCGGCCTGTTCGCTGTGGCTGGGCCCCTGGGCTGATCGCAACGCCGAGCGCATGTTGCAGGACGCCAGCCGCAGCATGGTCGTAGCCGGGCTGGAACCGGGCCAGTTCACCCCGCTGGCCGGTGGTGGCGTGGTCTACCTGTCGTCGCTGGCCGGCGACGGCACCCGGATGGGCAAGGTGTTTATGCAGCGGCAGAAGGAAGGGCGTATCGACGTGGTATCGGCCAATAGCGGGGCGATGTTCTTCGAGGGCGAGCGCCAGCGCTACCTGCGGCTGGAAGATGGTTATCGGGTTGAAGGCCCGGAGAGCGGCACCCTGGATTACCGTTTGATGCGCTATGCCCGCAACGAAGTGGCGCTGCCGGACCGTGACGAAGTACGTGACCAGAATGATCCGGAAATGCTGTCCACCCGCCAATTGCTTGGCGATGAGCGGCCTGAGGCCAAGGCCCAACTGCACTGGCGCATCACCCCGCCGTTGCTGGCGCTGGCCTTTGCCCTGCTGACCCTGCCTCTCGCCCGCAGCGCACCGCGGCAGCAGCGCTACGGCCGCATCATGGTGGCCTTCCTGGCCTACACGGTGGGGGTAAGTCTGAGCATCCTCGGCCGCCAGTGGCTGGCGGCGGGCAAGCTGCCGGTGGAGGCCGGTATGTGGTGGTTGACCTTGCCGTTGCTGTTGCTGGCGGTGTGGCTGTACTTCCGTGACGGGCGCCTTGGCCGCCGCCGGGCGGGGGCGACAGCATGAGGTTGCTGCCGCGGATTCATGACATCTACGTAGGCCGGACCGTGCTGTTCACGGTGCTGGTGGTGTGGATGGTGCTGCTCGGCCTGGATGCCATCATGGCCTTGTCCGGCGAGGCCGGGAAAATCGGCCAGGGGCATTACAGTTTTGGCCATGCGTTGGCGTGGGTGGCCTATACCTTGCCGCGCCGGGCCTATACCGTGTTCCCGATGGCGGCGGTGATCGGCGCGCTGATGGGCCTGGGCCAGCTGGCGGCGACTTCGGAACTGACGGCATTGCGTGCGGTCGGCCTGTCGCGTCGGCGGATTGCGGTATCGGTGGCGATCTCGCTGTCGCTGCTGACCGCGTTGATGGTGATCAACGGCGAAACCCTGTCGCCGTGGGCGCAGGGGCGCGCCGACGCGCTGAAGACCAGCGCCCGCTACAACACCGACATCGCCACCGCACGCTACTCGGGTCTGTGGGCACGTGAAGGCGATACCTTCCTCAATGCACAGACCGGCGAAGAACAGCTCGCGGCGGACGGCCAGTCGACCTTGCTGCTGCACGATGTGCGGCTGTACCAGCTGGGCGAAGACGGCCGACTGTTAAGCCTGACCTATGCCAAGGCCGCACGCCACGACACCCAGGGCTGGGTGCTGGAAGGTGTGCGTCGCGATACCTTCGGCGAACGCTCGGTAACCCGTCAGGAACTGGCCAACGAGCAGTGGGCCTCCAAGTTGGATGCCGCTGCCCTGGCATCGGGCCTGGCCAAGCCGCGCAACCTCAGTGCCGGTGAGCTGAAGACCAGCATTGACTACCGCAAGCGCAACGGGTTGGATGCACGCGAGTACGAAGATACCTACTGGAGCCGGTGGTTCTACCCCTTGAACGTGCTGGCGCTGTGCCTGGCGGCAGTGCCGTTCGCGTTCGGCTCGCTGCGCAGTGGCGGCATGGGCAAGCGGCTGTTCCTGGGTATGTTGTTCGCGTTGGGCTTCCTGCTGCTGCAGATGTTCTTCGGGCGCATGGCAGGTGCGCTGAAATTTGACTACCGCATTGCCTATGCCTTGCCACCGATCATGATGCTGGGGATCTCCGCGTGGCTATCGCGACGACGGGTAGGCTGAGTGTGGCAGTGCCGAGCCCTGCTCGGCAGACGCTTTACCGGTAATGCCCTTGCCGAGCATGGCTCGGCGCTACAGGGCGGTTGGTTTGTTTGGAAAGCCCCTTGCCGAGCATGGCTCGGCACTACCGGTGGTGGGTTTGTTCGGAAAGGCCCTGCCGAGCATGGCTCGGCACTACAGTTTGGTTAGCCTTGTGCCGCTGAGGCGGTCGTGCAGGGTCAGGCGTTCGCGATCGAACAGCGCCCAGATGAAGCCGACACCGGCCAGCAACAATGACAGCGTGCCCAGTGCATAGCGTTTCCACAGCAATGCACGGCTGGGTGCCTGTCCGTCGGCGGCCTGCAGGCGCAGCCGCCATGGGCGCATGCCCAGGGTCTGGCCGCCGCGTCTCCAGCTTTCGGTGGCGTAAAGCCCTGCAACCAGCCAGCAACTCAGCCACAACAGCCATTGCAGGGCGCTGAATGGGTGGATGTTGTCGCGGCTGGCGTGGCCGGCCAAGGTATAGCCCACCGTGAACAGTGCCGAGACCAGCATCCACAAGGCCAGTACCGGCCACAGGTCGTAGAACAGTGCGGCCAAGCGGCGCAGCAGCAGTGCGGAGGGGCGGGGCGTCGGGGCAGCGGCGGGTGGGCTCATGCGCCGAGCATACGATTGTGGCTGCCAGCGTGCATGGGCAGGCAAGGATGCAAGGCTTATCCTTGCCGCGATGTCCGCCGCCCTGACCCCCGCCGAACGCCGCCAACTGGTACAGCAACTGCCACCGCTGCGTGCGGACGATGAGCGGGTGATCCAGCGCTTCCTGGACGCGATCTGGGCCGAGCATGGCTTGGCGCGGGCTTCGCTGGACAGTTATCGGCGTGATCTGGAAGGCCTGGCGCGCTGGCGCGACGGGGCCAAAGGCGGCTTGGCCGGAGTGGATCGTGTCGGTCTGTTTGATTATCTCGCCTGGCGCACCCGCCACGGCTGGACCGCCCGCAGCAACGCGCGCCTGCTGTCGGTGCTGCGGGCCTTCTTTGCCCAGGCGCTCAAGCGCGGTGAGCGTAGCGAAGACCCTGCGGCCTTGCTGGAATCGCCGAAACTGCCGCGCTCGCTGCCCAAGGCGCTGGCCGAAAGCCAGGTCGAGGCCCTGCTGGCGGCGCCGGACGTGGACACCCCGGTCGGCCTGCGTGACCGTGCGATGCTGGAGCTGATGTATGCCGCCGGCCTGCGCGTCAGCGAACTGGTCAATCTGCCAGCAAACGCGGTCAACCTGCGCCAAGGTGTGCTGCGGGTGACCGGCAAGGGCAGCAAGGAACGGCTGGTGCCACTGGGGGAGGAGTCGCAGTACTGGCTGGAACGCTATCTGGCCTCCGCGCGGCCGCTGCTGGCCGGTGGCAAGGCGGTTGCCGCCACACCGGATGGGCAGGTGCCGCTGTTTGTCGACGTGGACCGTACTCCGTTGAGCCGCCAGCAGTTCTGGGCGCTGGTGAAGGCCTGTGCCGCAGTAGCGGGTATCGACCCAGGCAAGATCAGCCCGCACGGCCTGCGCCACAGTTTTGCCACCCATCTGCTCAACCACGGCGCCGATCTGCGCGCGCTGCAGATGTTGCTGGGCCACAGCTCGCTGTCCACCACCCAGATCTACACCCTGGTGGCCCGCGAACACCTGCAGAAGTTGCACCGCAACCACCATCCGCGCGGCTGAGTCTCCCCGGCGCGGGGGCTGTTTTGTGGGAGCGGCGTCAGCCGCGAAGCCGAAGGGCCATGAGATTGCGGTGGGTGCCTGTATTCAGGCAGTCCGGGTTTCGCGGCTGACGCCGCTCCCACACTGATTCGGGCGGTGTGCGAGAATCCGGCTGTTCTCTTTCGATGGGTCGCCATGTTCCGATTTGCCATTGCCGCGCTGTTTGGCGCGCTCAGTCTTACCGCCTGCGCGCAGCAGCCCGCAGCATCCAAGACCGCTGCTACCGCCGCAGCTCCGGCCACCGATGCTGCAGTCGAAAAGCGGGTGCGTGACGCGCTCAAGGAACTGGATCCGAACTTCAAGCCGGATTACATCGGCGCGGCGCCGTTTGCCGGCTTCCGCGAGGTCATCGTGTCCGGGCAGGTGCTGTATGTCACCGACGACGGCCGCTACCTGCTGCAGACCACGCCGTATGACATCGCCAACAAGACCCAGGCTACCAGTCCGGGCCTGCTGGCCTATCGCCGCGGCCTGCTCGAGACCCTGCCGCACGCTGACCGCATCGTGTTCGCACCGCCGAACGCCAAACACACCATCAGCGTGTTCACGGATATCGAGTGTGGTTACTGCCGCAAGCTGCATCAGGACATCGCCGAGCTGAACCGCAATGGCATTGCGGTCGAATACCTGGCGTTCCCGCGCATGGGCCTGGCCAGCAAGGACGCCACCGACATGATCTCGGTCTGGTGTGCCAGCGACCGCAAGGCCGCGCTGACCGCTGCCAAGACCGGTCAGCCGGTTCCTGCCAGGAACTGCACCAACCCGGTGGCCATGCAGTACAACCTGGGCCAGCAGCTGGGCATCAACGGTACCCCGGCTATTTTCGCGGCCGATGGTAGCCAGCTCGGTGGCTACCTGCCGCCAGCACAGCTGAAGGCCGCGCTGGACCGTATCGAAGCTGGCGGCAGCCGCTGATAGCGCTGCCCGCCAAGGTTTGAACAGACAACGCCCCTCCCGCTAACGCGAGGGGCGTTGTGGTTTTGGCAGCGGCTTACTTCAGGCCGCTGCTGACGCTGTGGACCAGGGTGCCCTGGGCATCGTCACCGCTGAACTCCCAGAAGAACGCGCCGCCCAGCCCTTGGGCTTTGACGTAGGCCATCTTGCGGCCGAGCATCTCCGGTGTATCCACGCTCCAGAAGGTATTGCCGTCATACAGCCAGGTGGCCTGTGCATGCGGGTCGGTATACACCGGCCAGCCGAGGTTCTTCAGCACCTTCCAGTCCTCGATGCCGGCTTCGTACTTGCCTGCCGCCGGCCGCCCGCTCTGGTACAGACCGTTGTTGGTTCGCGCCACGCCCGTCCAGCCGCGGCCGTAGAAGCCGACGCCGAGATTCAGCTTGGCGGCCGGGACGCCGCGTTGCAGGTAGGCCTCGATGGCGTCGTTGCTGTTGTACAGGGCGGCGTCACCGGTTGAAGGATCTGCCGGTGAGTGAAACAGGGCAGTGTGGTGATTGGTGTTGCCTGCCCAGGCGCCATGGAAGTCGTAGGTCATCACATTGATGAAATCCAGGTGCCGGTGATACGCGGCCGGATCGGTTGGACGGATCTTGTCGATGCCGGCACCCACCGCCACGGTCAGCAGCAGGCCAGGGCGCACGGCGTCCAATTGTCGGCGGAACTCGGCCAACAGGGCGGTGAAGTTGTCGCGGTCGGCCGGCGTGCCGCAGGCCAGGCCGCAGGCGGCCGGGTATTCCCAATCGATGTCGATGCCATCGAACACGCCTGCAGCTACCCCCTTGCCGCCGGCATGGTCGGTGAACGGCAGATTGCCCTTGATGTAGGCATCAATGCAGGAGGCGACAAAGGCCTGGCGGTTCTCCGGGCGTGCGGCACTGGAGAAACCGCGCGACCAGGTCCAGCCGCCGAGCGAGATCAGCGTCTTCAGCTGTGGGTATTTGGCCTTGAGCTGCTTGAGCTGGTTCCAGTTGCCGCGCAGCGGCTGGTTCCATTGGTCGGCGACACCGCTGACGCTTTCGCTGGCGCCAAAGCTGCGGGTGTAATCGGCAGAGGCATCGCCGCCGGCACCGCTGGCTGGATCGGCGGCCTGGGTGATGCCGACTTCGCAGCGGTTGTTGCGGACGTTGCCGAAGGCGTAGTTGATATGGGTCAGGCGTGCCGCCGAACCGCTGCTGTCGATGTTCTTGACCCGGTAGTTGCGGCCATAGATGCCCCATTGGGTGAAATAACCGATGACACGTTTGCTGCCGTCACTCGGGGTGCCCGGGTCTCCCGGCCCTCCTGGGCCGCCGCCGCCAGTGTCCTCGGCCAAGGTGCTGACGCTGACCATGGCGCTGAGTGCCGAGGCGTTGCCTGCCTTGTCGCGGGCGCGCACGGCATAGCGATAGCTGGTAGCTGGGGTCAGCGCGGTATCGGTATGCCCGGTGGCGGCAATCGAGGCGATCTGCGTGCCGTCGCGGTACAGGTCATAGACGGCGATGCCGCTGCCGCCAGGGTTGTCGCTGGCAGTGTTCCAGCGCAACGCGATGCTGGTCGGGGTGCGCGCCTGCACGCTGAGTCCGTCCGGGATCGAGGGTGCGGTGCTGTCGTTGTCCGGCGCGGTGACAGTGACGCTGACCGTGACCGAGGTGGTGCTGGCATTGCGGTCATCGGTGGCGACCGCACTGAGCAGGTAATTGCCGGCTGCGGCGTTGCGCCAGGCAAGGCTGTAGGGCGCGCTGCTGACGCTGCCCATGGAATGGCCGTTGCGGAAGAACTCGACCTTGCGGATGCTGCCGTCGCTGTCGGTGGCAGCAGCATTGAAGGTGATGGTGCTGCCGGCGCTGAACGTGCTGCCTGCGCTGGGCGAGGTCAGGCGGACCTGCGGCGGCTGGTTGGCTGCCGGTGCGGTGTCATCGCAGCGGCCCAGGTTGTCGTAGTAGTGGCGGCCAGCGGGATGGTCCGGTGGTGCGTTCCAGATGGTCTGGCGCGCCTGGTACAGCACGCCGTCCTTTTGCAGGGTATCGCCGGACTGGTAGATGGTGGTTCCCAGCCAGGGCCTGACCCCTGCGCAGTTGGCGGCCTGTGCCGCCGGCAGGACGCTGGCTGACGCGAGTACCAAGGCCAGTGTCCAGCCCAGTCGCGCGCTGTGGCGGTGCTGGCGGGGATGTCGGGCCCTTGCAGGGCCTGTGGGATGGTCCGTCATGGCGGGTTTCCTTCTGCGGTTGGCTAGTGCTTGTGCGGTGTCTTTGGGGCACGCCTTCGGCAAGGCGGGCGCGCTTGCGCCCGGCCTTGGGACGGCGGGGAATGCTTGCTGGGCCCGGATCCGGGCTGCTGAACCGGCACGCAGGTACCGGCCGATTGAGGATAACGTTGTCAAAAAAGCCGGCACGGTTTGGCATGCGCAGCGGGCTGTCGGTGTGAACCGCGTCATCCCTGAGGACTTCCGGTAGTTGGGCTGCTGAGGCTTGGGGCGGTCGAGTCCGGTACAATCGCGGGCCGATTCCCACCATGGTCTCCCGGACATGATCGTCCTCGAGGGCGCAGCTGCCCTTTCGCCGTTCCGCCGCGAACGTCTTGAATCCCGCCTGCAGTCCATTGCCGCCGATCTGCGCATTACCGGTGCCTGGCACGTCTATTTCACCCAGGCTGCCGATGCCGGCGCGGTCGACCAGACCACGCTGGGCCGCATCCTGCAGGGCCAGCCAGAGGCCGCCGAGCGCGCCGCTGGCGCCATCTCGCGCTATGTGGTGCCGCGCCTGGGCACCTTGTCGCCGTGGTCGAGCAAGGCCACCGAGCTGGTACGCGGTGCCGGCCTGCCGATCCAGCGCGTCGAGCGCGGTACCCGCATCGACCTGAGCGGCTGGCCGACCGATCCGGCCCAGCAGGCCGCGCTGGCCAAGCTGCTGCACGATCCGATGACCCAGTCGCTGCTGGACGACATCGGCCAGGCCCAGGCGCTGTTCAATAACGTCGGCCGCGGCAGCCTGGAGCGCATCGCGCTGGCTGACCTGGAAGGCGCCAACAAGCGCCTCGGTCTGGCCCTGGCCGATGACGAGATCGATTACCTGCGCCAGCGTTACAGCGAACTCGGCCGCGATCCGTCCGACGTCGAGCTGATGATGTTCGCGCAGGCCAACTCCGAGCATTGCCGGCACAAGATCTTCAACGCCAGCTGGACCATCGACGGCAACGCGCAGGACCGCTCGCTGTTCAAGATGATCAAGAACACCCACCAGCAGACCCCGCAGCACACGCTCAGCGCGTACAGCGACAATGCCGCAGTGATCGAAGGCGAGCCGGCCGCGCGCTATCGCCCGGACCCGGCCACCGGCAAGTACCGCAGCGAAGCGGTGGTGCCCAGCGCCTTCCAGATCAAGGTGGAAACGCATAACCACCCGACCGCGATCGCGCCGTTCCCGGGGGCCGCGACCGGCGCCGGTGGCGAGATCCGCGACGAAGGTGCCACCGGCCGTGGCGGCAAGCCCAAGGCCGGCCTGACCGGTTTCTCGGTCTCGCACCTGCGCATCCCGACCCTGCCGCAGCCGTGGGAAGCGCCGCGCGCGCTGAACCCGCGCATGGCACCGGCGCTGGACATCATGCTCGACGGCCCGCTCGGCGGCGCTGCGTTCAACAACGAATTCGGCCGGCCGAACCTGCTGGGCTATTTCCGCAGCTTCGAGCTGCCGGAAGATGGCATCACCCGCGCCTACGACAAGCCGATCATGTTGGCCGGCGGCCTGGGCGCGATTGATCGCGTGCAGGTTGAAAAGCTGCAGCTGCAGGCGGGCGACGCGGTGATCGTGCTCGGCGGCCCGGCGATGCTGATCGGCCTGGGCGGTGGTGCGGCCTCGTCGGTGGCCTCGGGCGAAAGCGCCGAAGACCTCGACTTCGCCAGCGTGCAGCGCGACAACCCGGAAATGGAGCGCCGCTGCCAGGAAGTGATCGACCGTTGCGTGGCCATGGGCACGAACAACCCGATCAAGTTCTTCCACGACGTCGGCGCCGGTGGCCTGTCCAACGCCATTCCCGAACTGCTGCACGACTCCAATGTCGGTGGCGTGATCGACCTGGGCAAGGTGCCCACCGACGATCCCTCGCTGTCGCCGCTGGAACTGTGGTGCAACGAGTCGCAGGAACGCTATGTACTGGGCGTGGCGCAGGAGCGCCTGGCCGAATTCGCCGCCATCTGCGCGCGCGAGCGCTGCCCGTTTGCCGCCGTTGGCGTTGCCACGACGGAAGAACACCTGGTCGTGGCCTATGGCGCGACCCCGGGCAATACCCCGGCCGATGCACCGATCGACCTGCCGATGGACGTGCTGTTCGGCAAGGCGCCGAAGATGCACCGTGACACTGCGCATCCGCCCGCAGCGCCGTGGCCGCAGCTCAAGACCGCCGGCATCGACCTGCGTGAGGCGGGCCTGCGCGTGCTGGCGCACCCGACCGTGGCGTCCAAGAACTTCCTGGTCACCATTGGTGACCGCAGCGTTGGCGGCCTGACCGCACGCGAGCAGATGATCGGCCCGTGGCAGCTGCCGATGGCCGACGTAGCCATCACCCTGGCCGGGTTTGACACCTATGCAGGTGAGGCGATGTCGCTGGGCGAGCGCACCCCGCTGGCACTGCTGAACGCTGCTGCATCGGCACGCATGGCGGTGGGTGAAGCCATCACCAACCTGTGCGCTGCACCGGTAGCCGCGCTGGATACGATCAAGCTGTCGGCCAACTGGATGGCCGCCTGCGGCCACAACGGCGAAGACGCGCTGCTGTATGACGCGGTCAAGGCGGTGGGTATGGAGCTGTGCCCGCAGTTGGACATCAGCATCCCGGTGGGCAAGGACTCACTGTCGATGCAGGCGCAGTGGCAGGCCGATGGCCAGACCGAGAAGTCGGTATCGCCGGTGTCGCTGGTGATCACCGCGTTCGCGCCGGTCAGCGATGCCCGCCAGCAGCTGACCCCGCTGCTCGACCGCGAAACCGAAAGCGAGCTGTGGTTGATTGGCCTGGGCGCTGGCAAGCAGCGTCTGGGCGGCTCGATCCTGGCGCAGACCCAGGCCGACCACAGCGCATTGCCGGCCTTTGCCGGTGAAGTGCCGGACCTGGACGACCCGCAGCGCCTGCGTGCGTTCTTCGAACTGATCTGCGATGCGCGTGAGTCCGGCCTGTTGCTGGCCTACCACGACCGCAGCGACGGCGGTGCTTTCGCCGCGCTGTGCGAAATGGCATTCGCCTCGCGCATGGGCCTGGACATCGTGCTCGATGCCTGGGGTGACGATCCGTTCCGCAGCTTGTTCAACGAAGAACTGGGCGCCGTGGTGCAGATCGCCAAGGAAGACCGTGCCGCTTTTGCCGATCTGGTCGAGCGCCACGCGTTGACGGAATGCGCGCAGCGCATTGCCCGCCCGACCACCGCGCCGGTGGTGCGCGTGCAGCTGGCTGGCGACAGCGTGGTGGAATGGCGCTGGGAAGAACTGTTCGATGCCTGGTGGTCGGTCACACACGCCATGCAGAAGCTGCGTGACAACCCGGATGCGGCTGACCAGGAGCGTGCGATTGCGCGCAACTTCAACGCGCCGGGTCTGAAGCCGAAGCTGGCATTTGATCCGGCCGACGACGTCGCCGCTCCGTTCATCGCCAGCGGCAAGCGTCCGAAGGTGGCAATCCTGCGCGAGCAGGGCGTCAACGGCCAGATCGAAATGGCCAACATCTTCGAGCGCGTCGGCTTCGACGCCTACGACGTGCACATGAGCGACCTGATCGAAGGCCGCGTGCAGCTCGCCGACTTCCGCGGCATCGCTGCCTGCGGTGGCTTCAGCTATGGCGACGTGCTGGGTGCCGGCCGTGGCTGGGCAACCTCCATCCTCGAGCGCCCGGCGCTGCGTGAGGCGTTTGCGGCCTTCTTCGCGCGCCCGGATACCTTCGCGCTGGGCGTGTGCAACGGTTGCCAGATGATGAGCCAGCTCAAGAACATCATCCCCGGTGCCGAGCACTGGCCGAAGTTCCTGCGCAATGCTGGCGAGCAGTTCGAAGCACGCACTGCATTGCTGGAAATCGTCGAGTCGCCGTCGATCCTGCTGCGTGGCATGGCCGGCTCGCGTCTGCCGGTTGCGGTGGCACACGGCGAAGGCCGTGCCGAGTTCGACAGTGCGGTGGACCAGGCAGCAGCCAGCATCGCCCTGCGTTACGTTGATGGCGATGGCCGCGTGGCCACCCAATACCCGCTCAATCCGAATGGTTCGCCGGACGGCATCACCGGCCTGACCAGCAGCGACGGTCGCGTCACCATCCTGATGCCGCACCCGGAACGCACCCCGCGCACGGTCAACCTGAGCTGGGCGCCGGCGAGCTGGGGTGAGGATTCGCCGTGGCTGCGGATGTTCCGCAACGCAAGAGTATGGTGCGGCTGAATAGGCGATAGCACCGAAAGTTAGTTTCAGTACATACAAAACCAAAAAAGCCCGCAGGCCAAGGCCTGCGGGCTTTTTTCATTCTGGACTGCTGATTTTTTTCTCCTCGCTCAGCTGTATTCGAGTAACTGCAAACAGCGCTGTTTATAAAAAATATCTGGCTTTCAAATATCACCAAAAGCCAATTTTTAGCGCTGTATCCAGCGATTTTTAGTGCCAGTTAGAAACTTGACGCAATAAAGCCGCGTCTCCAAAACTCGCGCCGTTCAAAAAATCACGCGCCGCATCGCGCTGCGTGGATCTGGCGACATGCGTGGCCGTGCCAAGCAGGCGACGCGGGGGATTTGCAGCAACACATGTTTGGAAAACGCCATGTCGACCTCGCCTGGCGGGGTTACTGCGCGCACAAAACTCAATCTACTTCGGGAGCAGTCTCAATGAATCGGATCTATCGAAAGGTGTGGAACAAAGCGTTGGGTCAGTTGGTGGTTGCCTCGGAACTGGCGAGTTCCAAAGGCTCGGCAGGTGCGGTGGATGCGCGCGATCAAGGGACTCAGCGCCTGCAATTGCTGGGGGGGGCAATTGCCTTGGCACTTGGGTTGGGAACACAGACTGCACCGCTGCACGCACAGTCGGTAGCCGTGGGTGGCAATGCCAAGTGCATCGTGCTGGGTAGTGCCAACCTGGCCGACTGTGCCTTGCAAGGCGGTACCAGTCTTGCGTTTGCTTTTGGCGCCACAACCACTGATGCGGTCGCGCTGGGTGCGGGTTCGGTTGCGGACCGTGATTCTTCGGTATCCGTAGGGGCCGTGGGTGAGGAGCGTCAGATCACCCACGTTGCAGCCGGTACGGAAGGGACGGATGCGGTGAATCTTGAGCAGCTTGAGGCCGTGGCTGCGATCGCCGGTACGACAAACAAATACTTCACTGCACAGGGCGGCGAGTTCAGTGATGCCGGTGCCTATGCCGAAGGCGAAGGGGCCTTGGCAGCAGGGGAATCAAGCAATGCAGTTGGTTTGGGCACCATGGCGTTGGGCTATGGCGCCAATGCGATGGCGATAAGGTCGATGGCGCTGGGTGAGAACGCTGTCGTACTTGCGGAAGGAGGCATCGCAGTTGGCGTCAACGCCTCGGTAACGGGTTCAAACAGCATCGCTGCCGGGGGTGGTGCAACGGCCGAAGGGAAAGCATCGGTTGCCATTGGCGGTAGTGCGATGGACGAGAACGGTGACTCTCTGCTGACAGAGGGGGTCGACGGCAATTTTGTTCCGGTGGATAAAGCGGCCAAGGCGGGTACTGGGGCGGTTGCGATTGGAGCTGCCTCTCTTGCGGGTGAGATGGGTGTTGCTGTGGGTCTTGGCGCGACTGCTGCCGAGAACGCTGGTACGTCCATCGGTGCTCAGAGCCGCGCAGGAGGTCTGCATGCCACTGCAGTTGGCGTAGGAGCTAATGCCCTGGCAGATGGGGCGGCGGCCATTGGTTCGGGAGCTATCGCAACTGGCCGAATGTCCACAGCGATTGGTGACGGTTCGAAGGCCACTGAATATCTGTCTATTGCGGTTGGTACGGCATCCATTGCCGATATGGTCAATAGCACGGCGTTGGGCTCTGCAAGTGCAGCGACCGGCATAGGAGCAACAGCGGTTGGTTACAAGGCTCTGGCGCGTGCAAACGGAAACGTAGCCATCGGTAACTGGGCCCAGGCGGTTGGGGCGCGAACGATTGCCATTGGTGATGGTGCCAGTACGCTTCGCCCCGGGGTTGACACGGTTGCTGCCAATAATTTTGTTACCGACGCGATCACCATCGGTGCCGGTAGCAAGGCACAGGCCAATGGCGCAACAGCATTGGGTACAAACGCGCGGGTGACGGGGGAGGACAGTGCTGCGTTTGGCTTTGGTGCCACAGCCACTGCCACTGATGCGGTCGCGCTGGGTGCGGGTTCGGTTGCGGACCGTGATTCTTCGGTATCCGTAGGTGCCGTGGGTGAGGAGCGTCAGATCACCCACGTTGCAGCCGGTACGGAAGGGACGGATGCGGTGAATCTTGACCAGCTGAATTCAGCAATAGGCCAGGGCGAGAGCACGGATCGCTACTTCGTAACGAATGGCGAAAATGACGGCAGTGATGACGCAGTTGCGACTGGGGAGCTGGCCACGGCGGCGGGCGTTGGCACGTTGGCGCAGGGGCAAAACAGTCTTGCTGTGGGTGCGTACAGCACCGCTGAATCGGCTTTCAGCAGCGCTGTGGGCTTCTCCAATACCGCCAGTGGCGCCGCCAGCCTGGCAGTGGGCGCGTCCAATAGTGCCGAAGGTGATAGAAGCGCCGCGATGGGTTTTGAGAACAAGGCTGTGGGTAATGATGCGACGGTTCTCGGTACCAGCAGTATGGCTATCGGCAATGAAAGCTTTGCGGCCGGTTACGAGGCGGTTGCGTCCGGAGTTTCGGCAATAGCGATCGGATCAGAAACCGTGGCGGCTGCTGATCAAGCAATCGCCTTCGGCGAAAATTCCCTTGCTGCAGCAGTGAACGCGTTGGCGGTCGGTGCACACAGTAGTGCAGTCGCCGTTGATTCCATGGCGCTGGGGCGTGGGGCAAAAGCGGATGCCATTGCCGCCATTGCGATTGGCTCTTCAGCGCTGGCGCAAGCCGAAGGTGGAACTGCGCTGGGTGCAGCTGCCGTGGCAACCGGTGTGAACAGCGTGGCCCTGGGCGCTGGCTCGATAGCGTCAGCCAATGATGTGGTCTCGGTGGGCGCTGGTAGCGGTGGGACTGGGCCTGCAACCCGTCGAATCGTAAATCTGGGGGCGGGTGAATTATCGGCACAAAGTAGCGATGCCGTGAATGGTAGTCAGCTGTATTCCACCAACCAGCGTCTGGGCGTTGTGGAATCACGTGTTGACGATATTGGCGAACGCATCGAGGGCATTGCGGGGGCCACAGCCAATGCCGTCAGCTACGAAGACGACAGCCACGATCAAGTTCGCTTGAGCGGTGAAAATGGCACGGTCATTGAGAACCTGGCAGCTGGCGAGATCGCTATCGGCAGCCTGCAAGCCGTCAACGGTGGGCAGCTCAGCGCGTCGTTGGAATCAATAGCCTTGATGCTTGGGGGCGGGGCCAACCTGGGCCTGCAAGGCTTGCTTATTGCACCGTCCTATGTGGTCCAGGGCGCGACCTACAACAACGTTGGGGATGCATTGGCCGCGCTCGATGGCGAGATAACCGCGCTGGCCTGGCTTGTCGATGAAGTGGGTCCGGGAAGTAACGCTGGAAGTGGCAAAGGTGTCGTGCTGGGTGACGACGCTATTGCGGAGCACAGCAGCGGTACAGGCATAGGCCATGGCGCCGAGGCAAACGGAGAAGGTGATACGGCACTGGGTAGCAATGCACGCGTTCATGCGGACGGCAGCACCGCGGTAGGTGCCGGCGCGATTATCGAGGCGGGTGCAGAGAATGCAGTGGCCGTAGGTGAAGGAGCTAGCGTGAGCGCACCTGGTGGCACGGCTGTTGGGCAGGGTGCGCGGGTGGCAGCGGAAAACGGCACTGCCATTGGACAAGGATCACTTGCGACTGCGGAAGGTTCAGTGGCTATTGGACAGGGTGCCTTGGCGGACAGGGAAAATACCGTCTCCGTCGGTAGAAAAGATCAGGAAAGGCAGATCACAAATGTCGCTGCGGGCACCGCAGATACGGATGCCGTCAATAAGGCCCAGTTGGACAAGGGTATTGCGGCGGCAAACAGTTACACGGATGGGCAGTTCACGGCATTGAATGACAGTTTCGATCTGCTGCGGGATGACCTGAGTGAGAAGCTGCAGAAAGTTGATCGTCGGATTGATCGGCAAGGTGCAATGACGTCGGCAATGATGAATATGGCTGCGAGCACCGCCGGCGTGCACGGGGATAACCGCCTAGGTGTGGGTGTTGGTATCCAGGGTTCCGAAACTGCGCTGTCTGTTGGCTACCAGCGGGCCTTCGGCGAGAGGGCGGTTGTAACTGTGGGGGGAGCTTTCAGCAGTGACGATAGTTCGGCGGGTATTGGCGCCGGTTTTGGTTGGTAAACGATGGATGATTTTGTGCAGTGTAGCTTTGTGCTTTGCGTGTGAGTGCAATCGGATGCGGCTTCTTCTTAACTAAACCAATATGAACGGAAGGACGAGTCATGCATAAGATTATTAATGGGATGAGCGTGTCGGTGGCGATGGCCATTTCCATGGCGATGAGTTGCGTCGCAAATGCAGGGGATATGCCCAAGGTTGCAAGGCCTGGTGCGATGAAATCGGGTTCACTGGTGGCTGAAGGGTCCTCCAGGTTCATTGTCAGGTTTCGTCAAGGATCGGCGGAGCTGAAATCCGCTACCTTGCAGCAGTCATCGCTGGGTGCTGCATTGTCCCGTGCAGGCCTAGCAGGTGCTGGCCAGGCTGCTTCACGTAGCAGCGCTTTGCCTTCAGTAGGTACCAGATCTGTGCGGTCTTCCTCGCTGCCGCGGACCAAAGTGGTGGAGATGTCGCGAGCCTTGTCCGCCTCTGAGGTGGATGCATTTGTGAATCAGCTCAGGGCCACGCCAGGCGTAGAGCGGGTTGAGGTAGATCGCAGGATGAATGCTTTCGGCACGGTCAAGCCTGCAGCGGTTCCAAACGACCCTGAATATAGTCGGCTGCAGTGGAATTTCTACAAGGATGTTGTTGGCGTCAGTGCGCCGGCAGCCTGGGATGTATCGACGGGCAAGGGGGTTGTTGTAGCGGTGATAGACTCAGGGGTACTCAAAGATCATCCAGACTTGGCCAACAATGTGCTGCCAGGCTATGACTTCATTTCGGACCCAATGATGTCCCGTCGTCCTACCTCTGGGCGAGTCCCCGGTGGCTGGGATACCGGAGACTGGGTTGAAGAGGATTATTGCGTTGCGCTGGGCGCGCGGCCGCATCCGGCGGAGCGGAGTGGTTGGCATGGCTCCCATGTGGCAGGCACCATTGCCCAGGAAACGAACAACAACAAAGGCGTCGCGGGTTTGGCATACGACGCTAAAGTGTTGCCGCTACGGGTACTTGGATCCTGTGGCGGATATGACAGTGATATAGCTGACGCCTTGGTGTGGGCTGTCGGCGGGGAGGTGGAAGGCCTGCCTCTCAATCAAAACCCTGCGGACATCATCAACATGAGCCTGGGTGGCCCGGGGCCGTGTTCGGCTACCACACAGGAGGCCATCGACTATGCCGTCAACAAGGGCGCAGTTGTTGTTGTTGCGGCGGGGAATGACGGTGCTAACTCTCAACTTTTCTCCCCGACTAACTGTAAAAATGTCATTCCGGTTGGAGCTACGCGGAATACGGGGGGAATTACCTGGTATTCGAACTGGGGCCCGAATGTGGTGCTTTCAGCTCCCGGTGGCGACCAGCGTGATGGCGAGCAGGGGCTTATCTGGCAGGTTGTGAATGGGGGCCAGAAAGAACCGGAGGAGGGTAATTGGGGTTATGCGGGCTACCAGGGGACCTCGATGGCGTCGCCGCATGTTGCCGCTACGGCTGCGTTGATCCAAAGCGTTGTTGATACCCCCGTGACGCCGCGGCGAATGAAGGAAATTTTGATGCAATCTGCATCTGCGTTTCCCCAGGCTATTCCACCCGGTATGCCTATCGGCATTGGAATCTTGAATGCAGCGAAGGCCTTGGCGCTCGCATTGAAGGTGCCATGTGATCCGGCTCTGGGATATTGTTCGGCTGCACCGACTCTCTTCAACAAAGTTGAAATGTCGGGTTTGTCTGCGTCCAAGGGGGAAACCAAGTTCTATCAGTTCAGTGCGACTGCGGGGACAACGCTGAGTTTCATGGCTTATGGTGGACAAGGCAGCGTTTCGGTAAATGTGAGCTATGAGAAAGAGCCGCAGTTGGTTGGCTCGGACGCAAGTTCGGCGCGTCCTGGCACCACCATCCAGACGGTCAGGTTCACTGCGCCGAAAACGGGTACCTACTCCATCAGGCTGGATACCTTGACCGGCTACTCCAATGTGACGCTTGTTGCGAGGCAGTAGTTTGCTGCCCACGCAGGCATGGTGCTGCGGTGCGACATTCCGCCGGCTTAGTGAAGTCGCGTCCGTCAACTAGTGGTGCCATGCACAAGGAAACAAGCATGAAGTCCGCAGGCCAAGGCCTGCGGGCTTTTTTTGTTGGCGCTGAGCGTGTTGATGAACGGTTGCGATGTTTTTGGGTCAATCGAGGGGCTAGCCAATTGTTTCAAAAGAAAATTTTCTGACGATCTCGCTTGCTCGCGAGATTTGTGCGGCTGCTCTCAAAAACCGTCCGGGACGCCGGAAATTTGACGAACGATGAATCGTCGATTAAGACTCCATCCATCCCGTAGTCGCCCGACAGGTATGGAACCAGGGGGGTAGACCACGACAGGCGTGAGCCTCACGTGCCCTTCAGCGGGACCGGGATCACAACACCACAGGGGGATCGTTGGGCACGTAGAGCCCGGCGATGGCGCGTTTATGCAAGGAAAAAACCGTCCACTTGAGGAGCAGCAGCGATGAACCGGATCTACCGCAAGGTATGGAACAAGGCATTGGGGCAGTTGGTGGTGGCGTCGGAGTTGGCATCGTCCAGCTCGGCCGGTGTGGTCATGGATGAGCGGCATAGCGCCGGAATACGCCTGCAAGCCTTGTCGGTTGCCGTCGCGTTGGGTCTAGGAGCAAGCGCCTGGGTAACCGCGGCGCAGGCACAGTCGGTGGAAGTGGGCGGTAACGCGCAGTGCATGGTGCTTGGCAGTGCAACGCTGGTGGATTGCGCCATCGCCAACAGCGCCGATGCATCGGGCACGAATGCAGTGGCCATCGGTGCGGGCACGGTCGCGTCTGCCGCTGGCAGCGTGGCACTGGGCGCCGGCTCCATCGCCGATCGCGCCAACACGGTGTCAGTGGGCTCGGCAGGCAGCGAACGTCAGATCAGCAATGTCGCCGCCGGTACTGCCGGTACCGATGCGGTGAACCTGGATCAACTCAATGCCGCTGCCGACGGCGCGCTGCTGGCTGGCCGCTATTTCAAGGCGAATGGCGCTGCCGACGGCAGCGACGACGCCGTGGCCAGCGGCGAAGGCGCGATGGCTGCAGGTGTTGGCTCGTTGGCAAGCGGTGTGGAAAGTACCGCGGTTGGCAGCTACAACGTCGCCGCCGGTGACTATTCCAGTGCGGTGGGTTATGTGAACACCGCCAACGGCGAAAGCAGTTCGGCTGTCGGCAATTTCAACCAGGTGGATGGTGCCAACAGCAGCGCATTTGGTTCCGGCAACCTGGTGGATGGTGCGAACGCAATCGCGCTGGGCAGCAACAGCGTCGCCAGTGGTGATGGCAGCGTGGTGATCGGCGATGGCGCCTACGCGGCTGCCGATGATTCCACTGCGGTCGGCTCCGGCAGTCTCGCCAGCGAGCTGGGCAGCACTGCTGTTGGTAGCGGTGCAGAAGCGACCGGTGCCTATGCAAGCGCGCAGGGCAGCCAGGCGCTTGCTTCCGGGCAGCAGGCAACGGCCAACGGCTTCCGTGCGGATGCCAGTGGTCGTGGCACCACTGCGCTTGGCGCCTATAGTTCAGCCTCCGGCGACCTTGCTTCGGCAGTGGGGTATGGCGCCGATGCCAGCGGCGATTACGGCGTTGCGATGGGCCTGGGTGCTTCCGCCTCGGCGACCAGCACCACGGCGGTAGGCGAATCGGCGATCGCTTCTGGCGAAGAATCCACTGCGGTTGGCGGCACCACTTTCGGTGGCTTCATCAGCACCGAAGCGTCGGGTACCGGCGCGTCGGCATTCGGCAATGGCGCGTGGGCGATAGGTGAGTACGCCACCGCGATTGGCTTCAACAGCTGGGCTGATGCAGACGATTCCACCGCGCTTGGTCAAAGTGCCACCGCAGCGGCAGCCAACAGCGTCGCCATCGGTGCGAACTCCTGGGCCGACCGCGAGAGCACGGTTTCGGTCGGTGACGTGGGCAGTGAACGCCAGATCACCAATGTCGCTGCCGGTACTGAAGATACTGACGCGGTGAACAAGTCGCAGCTCGACGAAGTGGCGGCAGTTGCCGAGAACACCAGCAAGTACTTCAAGGCAAGCGGCAGTGCTGACAGTGATGCAGGTGCGTATGCGGAAGGTGATGCGGCCACCGCAGCGGGTGAAGCGAGCAACGCGATCGGCAACGGCGCGTCGGCATATGGCAACGGCGCTAATGCCGTCGCCAACGGCGCAACCGCGGTCGGCATGAATGCCTTGGCTGCAGGCCAGAACAGCGCCGCCTTTGGCCAGAACGCCGAAGCGACCGGTCCGGCGGCGGTGGCCGTCGGCGGCAATGCGGTGGATGCCGATGGCAATCCCTTGATCACCTTCGGTGGGCAGCCGGTGACGACCGGCGCGACCAGTGCCGGCCTCGGTGGTACCGCGCTGGGTGCCAGCGCCAGTGCCGAGGGCTTTGCCGCTACGGCCACGGGCCTGGGTGCCTTCGCGCAGGGCGCGCAGTCCTCCGCATTTGGTGCGGTGGCCAATGCCATCGGTGACTACAGCACCTCGGTGGGTAGCCAGAGCGCGGCGTCGGGCACCAGCAGCGTTGCGCTGGGCGGCCCGATCGACCTGATCCCGGGTCTGGGTTTCTTCGTGGATACCCAGGCCAGCGGTGAGGCGTCCACGGCGTTGGGTGCGGGTGCGATTGCCTCCGGTGACTATGCGTTGGCATCAGGTGCCTTGAGCGAAGCCGCGGGTGCCGAATCCACCGCAGTCGGCTACTTCGCCTATGCGCCCGGTGACAATGCCAGTGCGCTGGGCGCCGAGAGCTGGGCCAGCGGTGCCAACAGCACGGCGGTCGGTTTCTACAGTACCAGCCGCGGTGCGGACAGCACCGCGCTGGGGGCCAACGCCACCGCTACCGCCGCCAACAGTGTTGCCCTGGGCGCGAGCTCGGTGGCCGATCGTGCCGACAGCGTGTCGGTCGGGGCGGCAGGTGCCGAGCGGCAGATCACCCATGTTGCTGCCGGTACCGAAGGCAGCGATGCGGTCAACGTCGATCAGCTCACTGCGGTCGCCGAAGGTGCGGAACTGACCGCGCGCTACTTCAAGGCCAACGGCGCCGCCGATGGCAGTGATGACGCGGTCGCCAGCGGCGATGGCGCTACCGCCGCCGGTGTTGGCTCGTTGGCCAGCGGTGCGCAGAGCACCGCGGTTGGCAGCTACAACGTCGCTGCCGGTGATTACGCCAGCGCCCTTGGCTATGTGAATACCGCCAACGGCATGAACAGTTCGGCGGTTGGCAACTTCAACCAGGTGGACGGCGAAAACAGCAGTGCATTCGGCATGGCCAATCTGGTCGACGGTGCCAATGCCATCGCGCTGGGCAGCAACAGCGTCGCCAGCGGTGACGGCAGCGTGGTGATCGGCGATGGCGCATTGGCAGATGCCGATGATGCCGTCGCCGTGGGCTCGGGCAGCGTCGCCAGTGGCGACGGCAGCAGCGCTCTGGGCGCGGGTGCAGAAGCTTCGGGCGCGTTCGCCACGGCGCAGGGTGCGCAGGCAGTGGCCTCCGGACAGCAGGCCTTGGCCAGCGGTTTCCGTGCCGAGGCCAGCGGTCGCGGCACCACGGCGGTCGGCAGTTACAGCGTTGCCTCCGGTGACCTCGCCTCGGCCGTTGGCTACGGGGCCGAAGCCAGTGGCGACTACGGCGTCGCGATGGGTCTGGGCGCGGCCGCATCCGGCGTCAGCACCACGGCTGTGGGTGAATCGGCAATTGCCTCGGGCGAGGAGTCGACTGCAGTCGGCGGCACCACCTTCGGTGGCCTGATCAGCACCAAGGCGTCAGGCACCGGGGCGGCGGCATTCGGCAACGGCGCGTGGGCCGTGGGCGAATACGCGACCGCCATTGGTTTCAACAGCTGGGCCGATGCGGACAACTCCACCGCACTGGGCCAGAGCGCGGTGGCCGAAGCGGCCAACAGCGTCGCCATCGGTGCCAATTCCTGGGCGGATCGCGAAAACAGCGTGTCGGTGGGTGACGTGGGCAGCGAGCGCCAGATCACCAATGTCGCCGCCGGTACCGAGGGTACCGATGCGGTCAACAAGAACCAGCTGGACGAAGTGGCTGCGGTAGCCGGCAACACCAGCAAGTACTTCACCGCCACCGGCAGCGCCGACAGCGACGCCGGTGCGTATGCGGAGGGCGACAACGCCACTGCGGCGGGTGAGGCCACCAATGCGATCGGCAATGGTGCATCGGCGTTCGGCAGCGGCGCCACCGCCGTGGCCGACGGTGCGACTGCGGTCGGCATGAACGCCTTGGCCAGCGGCCAGAACGCCGCCGCTTTCGGCCAGAACGCGCAGGCGATGGGTCCCGGTGCAGTGGCCGTGGGCGGCAATGCGGTGGACGCGAACGGTGATCCGCTGATCAACGTGGGCGGTGCGCCGGTGCAGACCGGCGCCACCAGTGCCGGCGTCGGCGGCACGGCGCTGGGTGCAAGCGCCAATGCCGAAGGCTTCGCCGCTACCGCCAGCGGTGTCGGTGCGTATGCCAAGGGCGATCAGTCCACCGCCAATGGTGCGGTGGCCAATGCACTGGGCAACTACAGCACTGCCACCGGCTCGCAGAGTTATGCGGAGGGTGCGGGTACCACCGCGGTCGGCTTCAACGCGGCCGCCTATGAGGACGGCAACGTCGCCGTAGGCCGCAACGCCTCCGCACTCGGCGCAGGCAGCCTGGCAATCGGTGATGGCGCCGAGACCGGCTTTGGCTTCTTCGGCATCGGCGCGACCAATGCGGTAGCGATCGGCAGCGGCAGCTGGGCCTTCGGTGATGACGCTACGGCGGTTGGCGCCAATGCCTGGGCCTTCGGTCAGCAGAGCACCGCCGTTGGTACCGGCGCCGAAGCCGGTGCCACCAATTCGGTGGCGCTGGGCGCAGGTTCGATAGCTGGCCGCGACAATACGGTGTCGGTGGGCGATGCAGGCGCCGAACGACAGATCACCAATGTGGCCGCCGGTACCGAAGGCACCGATGCTGTCAACGTCGATCAGCTCAACACCGCAGCCGAAGGTGCGCTGCTGGCAGGGCGTTACTTCAAGGCAAACGGTGCGGCCGATGGCAGTGACGACGCTGTCGCCAGTGGTGACGGCGCAACTGCTGCAGGTGTTGGTTCGGAGGCGTCGGGCGCACAGAGCACGGCGGTGGGTAGCTACAACGTCGCCGCCGGTGATTACGCCAGCGCCGTCGGCTATGTGAACACCGCCAACGGCACGAACAGTTCGGCGTTCGGCAACTTCAACCAGGTGGATGGCGAGAACAGCAGTGCGTTTGGCTTCGCCAACCTGGTCGATGGTGACAACGCCATCGCACTGGGCAGCAACAGCGTGGCCAGTGGTGAAAGTGCCATCGTGATCGGCAACGGTGCCAGTGCCTTGGCCAGTGGTGCCGCAGCCATCGGCATGAATGCAGTGGCCAGTGGCCAGAACGCTGCGGCGTTCGGCCAGAACGCACAGGCCACCGGCCCTGGAGCGGTGGCGGTGGGTGGCAATGCCGTGGACGAAAATGGCGATCCGCTGATCACCTCCAACGGTGAGCCGGTGCAGACCGGTGCCACCAGTGCCGGCGTCGGTGGTACCGCACTCGGTGCCAGTGCCAATGCATCGGGCTTTGCCGCAACCGCAACCGGTGTCGGCGCATGGGCACAGGGTGATCAGTCCACCGCCAGCGGAGCAGTTGCCAATGCGGTTGGCGACTTCAGCACCGCCAGCGGTTCGCAGTCGTATGCGGAAGGAGTTGGGACCACGGCGGTGGGCTACAACGCCGCCGCCTATGAAGACGGCAACGTCGCCGTTGGCCGCAATGCCTCGGCCTTGGGCGCAGGCAGCCTGGCAATCGGTGATGGCGCTGAGACCGGCTTCGGCTTGTTCGGCATCGGCGCAACCAATGCCGTCGCCATCGGTAGCGGCAGCTGGGCCTTCGGTGATGACGCGACCGCAGTAGGTGCCAACGCCTGGGCCTTTGGCCAGCAGAGCACCGCCGTTGGTACCGGTGCCGAAGCCGGTGCGACCAACTCGGTGGCGCTGGGTGCAGGCTCGATTGCCGACCGCGCCAACAGCGTGTCGGTGGGTGATGTAGGTGCCGAACGGCAGATCACCAATGTTGCCGCCGGCACCGAGGGAACCGATGCCGTCAACAAGGATCAGCTCGATGAAGTGGCTGCGGTGGCGGCGGAAGGCCAGACCACGGCGAAATACTTCAAGGCTACCGGCAGCGCCGACAGCGATGCCGGTGCCTATGCTGAAGGTGACAACGCGACGGCCTCCGGTGAGGCGACCAATGCCATCGGCAATGGCGCATCGGCATTCGGCAGCGGTGCCAATGCAGTGGCCGATGGCGCAACGGCGGTCGGCATGAATGCCTTGGCCAGTGGCCAGAACGCCGCTGCATTTGGCCAGAACGCGCAGGCAATGGGCCCCGGTGCAGTGGCGGTGGGCGGCAATGCGGTAGATGCAAACGGTGATCCGCTGATCAACGTGGGCGGTGAGCCGGTGCAGACCGGTGCCACCAGTGCCGGCGTTGGTGGTACCGCACTCGGTGCCAGCGCCAATGCCGAAGGCTTCGCCGCAACCGCAACCGGTGTTGGTGCGTATGCCAAGGGTGATCAATCCACCGCCAGTGGTGCGGTGGCCAATGCACTGGGCAACTACAGCACCGCGACCGGCTCGCAGAGCTACGCCGAAGGCGTCGGCACCACTGCAGTCGGCTACAACGCAGCCGCCTATGAAGATGGCAATGTCGCCTTAGGACGCAATGCATCGGCCTTGGGTGAGGGCAGCCTGGCGATTGGTGATGGTGCCGAGACCGGCTTTGGCTTCTTCGGCATCGGCGCGACCAATGCGGTAGCGATCGGCAGTGGCAGCTGGGCCTTCGGTGATAATGCAACCGCGGTGGGTGCCAATGCCTGGGCCTTTGGCCAACAGAGCACCGCCGTTGGTACTGGTGCCGAAGCCGGTGCCACCAATTCGGTTGCGCTGGGTGCAGGCTCCATTGCCGACCGTGCCAACAGCGTGTCGGTGGGTGATGTGGGCGCCGAACGGCAGATCACCAATGTCGCTGCCGGTACCGAGGCAACAGATGCGGTCAACAAGTCTCAGTTGGATGCCGTGGCTGATATCGCCGGCGAGACCAACAAGTACTTCCAAGCTTCCGGCGATGGTGTGGCAACTGCCAGCGGTACCAACGCGGTCGCTTCCGGTTCGGGGGCGGTTGCCAGTGCCGAGCGCAGCACGGCGCTGGGTGCGTCAAGTACCGCGAACGCCAATGGCGCCACGGCGGTCGGTGCCGATGCATCGGCACGTGCCAGCAATAGCACCGCGCTGGGCCGGCAGACCTCGATCACCGCCACCAATGGTGTTGCCATTGGTTACGGTGCCTTCGCCAACAATGGTGCCAACAGCGTGGCGATCGGCGCGGGCGCCGGGGTCTCGGGGGCCAACTCGGTGGCGCTGGGTGCAGGGTCGCGTGCAGTGGAGGCCAATGTGGTATCGGTCGGTGGCGGCAACGGCACCAGCGGTCCGGTAACGCGTCGCATCGTCAACGTTGGTGCAGGACGCATCGCCGAAGGCAGCAGCGACGCGGTGACCGGCGGCCAGCTGCATGTCACCAACCAGCGTGTCGGCGCGGTGGAAACCCGCGTCACCGACATCGATGGTCGCATCGGCAGCATCGAGGGCGTCACCGCCAATGCGGTGACCTATGACGATGCCAGCCGCGACAAGCTGAGCCTGGCGGGGATCCAGGGCACCACGCTGGATAACGTGGCTGCCGGCGCGATTGCTGCGGGCAGCATGCAGGCCATCAATGGCGGGCAGTTGTTCCAGTCGCTGGGCAATATGGCCAGCTTCCTCGGTGGCGGTGCAGGCATTGGCATGCAAGGCATGTTTGTCGCCCCGACCTATGTCATCCAGGGTGCCAGCTACAACAATGTCGGTGCAGCATTGTCGGCACTTGATGGCCAGGTCACCTCGCTCAACAACCGTATTGCCAACAACGGCAATGGGAACGGTCACGGCAATGGCAACGGCAACGGCAATGGCAATGGAAATGGTCCGCGCTCGGAGACCGCGGCAGCCGCCGCGAGCAGCGGCGTAGCTCTGGGCGAGCAGGCCAAGGCCAACAACGTGGCTGGCAGCGCCGTCGGCAACAACAGCTACGCGCATGGTCCGAATGACACGGCGATCGGCAGCAATGCCCGTGTCAACGCGGATGGCAGTACCGCGGTAGGGGCCAACACCAGCATTGCCGCTGTTGCCACGAATGCAGTGGCGATGGGTGAAGGTGCCACGGTCAGTGTCGCCTCGGGTACCGCGATCGGTCAGGGCTCCAGCGTCACCGCAACCGGTGCCGTTGCCCTGGGACAGGGCTCGATCGCGGACCGTGCCAACAGCGTATCGGTTGGCAGCGTCGGCCATGAGCGGCAGATCACCAGTGTTGCCGCAGGCACGCAGGCCACCGATGCGGTCAACAAGGCGCAGCTGGACAGCGGTATCACCGCGGCCAATACCTATACCGATACCAAGTTCAGCAGCATGGCCGACAGCTTCGACATCTTCCGTGGCGATATCGACAAGCGACTGCGTCATGTCGACCGCCGCCTGGATCGCCAGGGCGCGATGAGCGCGGCCATGTTGAACATGGCCACCAGTGCTGCGGGCGTGCGCACGCAGAACCGGGTCGGCGTCGGTGTCGGCTACCAGGGCGGCGAATCGGCGCTGTCGCTGGGCTACCAGCGCGCTATCAGTGAGCGTGCCACCGTCACCTTCGGCGGTGCCTTCACCAGTGATGACAGCTCGGTGGGCGTGGGCGCCGGCTTCGGCTGGTAAGCGGTTTGGTTTCGCCCCCGCCTGCTGCGGCGGGGGCTTCCAGGTTCATCGCCAGTGGCCGTGCTGCCCCCGCAGTGCGGCTGTTGCGAGCCAGGACGGCAAAGCGATGCAGCGTTGAAGTTCCATCCCTGTTCTATCAAGACGAGAGATCCGACATGAAGAAGAAGACCCAGCTTGGTTTGGCGATCACCGGTGTCGTACTGATGGCTTCGATCGGCGCGCCCGCCGTATCCGCTGCAGAAATTGGACCTGCAAAAGTCGTTGGCCTGAGTGCGTCCACGGTGGATACCAGCGGTGGCTATCGGTTCGTGGTCAAGTACCGTGCCGGTACCAGCGAGCTGCGTGATGCGGCCACCCTCAATCGTGGCCTGGGTGCCGCGGCGGCGCGCGCCGGCTTGGATCGCGCCGTGGCGAAGACCTCCCGTGCCGCCGCGCGGCCGGCCGTCGAGGCTGCGTTGCTGCGTCGCATGGGTGCACCGGGCTGGAGCGTGATCAAGACCTCGCGTGCGCTCAATGCGCAGGAAGCCGCGGACTTCGTGCGTGAGCTCAAGGCCAATCCGGCGGTGGAACGCGCCGATATCGATCGCATGTACCAGCGCATGGTCGACGTGGCACCGTCGATGACCCCGACCGACCCCAACTATGCACAGTACCAATGGAACTTCTTCAACCCGACCGCCGGCGTGCGTGCGCCGCAGGCCTGGGATCTGTCGCAGGGCGAGGGTGTGGTGGTGGCGGTGATCGATACCGGCATCACACAGGGCAATCCGGACCTGCAGAACAACGTCATTCCCGGTTACGACATGATCAGCGACAAGCGCGTGTCGCGCCGCGATACGGATGGGCGTGCGCCGGGTGGCTGGGATATCGGCGACTGGGTGGAAGCCAACTACTGCACCGGCTGGGCGACCGGCGGCTCGCACGCCGCCGATGTCAGCTCCTGGCACGGCAGCCATGTGTCCGGCACCATCGCCCAGGAAACCAACAACGGCCGTGGCCTGGCGGGCCTGGCCTACAAGGCCAAGGTGATGCCGATACGCGTGCTGGGTTCCTGCGGTGGCTTTGGCAGTGATATTGCCGACGGCATTGTCTGGGCCGCAGGCGGCGAAGTGCCGGGGCTGCCGCTCAACACCAATCCCGCCGAAGTCATCAACATGAGCCTGGGCAGTGTGTCCCCCTCGACCTGCCCGACCGAGTACCAGGAAGCCATCGATCTGGCCAACAGCAAGGGTGCCATCGTGGTGGTGGCGGCGGGTAACGACAATGCCAATGCCGCCAGCTACACCATGTCTTCCTGCAACAACGTGATCAGCGTCGGCGCTACCGGCATTACCGGTGCGCGCGCCTACTACTCCAACTACGGTGCGCGGGTGGATCTGTCGGCGCCGGGGGGTGGCGGTTCGGTAGACGGCAATCCGAACGGCTATATCTGGCAGGTGATGAACGGCGGTGAGAAGGGGCCGGAGCCGAGCAACTGGATCCTGGGCGGCATGGGCGGCACATCGATGGCATCGCCGCATGTGGCCGCGGCGGTGGCGATGGTGCAGAGCGTGGTGGATACGCCGCTGACCCTGAACCAGATGCGCGACCTGCTGAAGAAGACCGCCACGCCGTTCCCGGTGGCGATCCCGGCCTCCACACCGATCGGCGCCGGCATCCTCAACATCAACGCTGCCCTGGTCAAGGCCACCGAGCCGCCGTGCGATCCCAACGTGGAGCAGTGCGGTCCCGAGGCAACCCCGCTGGTCAACAAGGTGGCAGTGACCGGGCTGGCCGGCAGCGCGGGCAGCGAGACCGTCTACAGCTTCCAGGCCGAGGCCGGCAAGGTGCTGACCTTCATGACCTATGGCGGTGCTGGCGATGTATCGGTGTATGTGCGCTACGACGCGGTTGCCAGCAGCACCGCGTTCGATGCCAAGTCCACCCGCGCGGGCAACAGCGAGACCGTGCGCGTGAACAAGCCGCAGGCAGGCACCTACTACGTCACCCTGGTGGGGGCGGGTTCCTTCAGCGGCGTGAGCCTGGTTGCCCGTCAGTAAACCTGACTTCTGCACGAGCTTGGAACCCCGGCATTGCCGGGGTTCTTTTTGCCTGTAATGCAGGTTCATGTGCACGACCGGCGGGTACGAACTGCTAAAGTTCGGGCAACCCAGGAGGATTGCGTGAACGCGGTAGCCCACGACGCCCAACTTGCGCCATCACCTGCCGACCGCATCGTCACCGAACTGTTGGCGCAAGGCCGGCTGAAAGAGGCGGACCTCCAGCGTGCCCGCCAACTGCAACGCGAATCCGGGGGGGATCTGCTGGTGTTGCTGGCCCGGCTGGGCCTGGTTTCCGAACGCGACCACGCCGAGGCTTGTGCCAAGGTGCTGGGGCTGCGGCTGCTGGCCGCCCGCGACCTGCCCGAACATCCGCCAGAACTGGTGGAAGGCGCCGAGCCGGTGCCGCTGCGCTTCCTCAAGCAGTTTCTGGTGCTGCCGCTGGGCGAGCAGCGTGGCCGCATCCTGCTGTGGATGGCTGATCCACAGGATGGCTATGCGATCGATGCGATCCGTCTGGCGACTGGCTGCGAGGTGGCGCCGGTGGTTGGCGTGCGCAGCGAAGTGGATGAGCTGATCGAGCGCTGGTACGGGCAGGGCCGCAGTGCGATGGGCACCATCCTGGAAACCACCGATGGCGAGCTTGCGCCGCTGGACGATATCGAGCACCTGCGCGACCTCGCTTCCGAAGCACCGGTCATCCGCCTGGTCAATCTGTTGATCCAGCGTGCAGTGGAGCTGCGCGCATCGGACATCCACGTCGAGCCGTTCGAGAACCGATTGAAGGTGCGCTACCGCGTTGATGGCGTATTGGTTGATGGCGAAAGCCCGCCGGTCAACCTCACCGCGGCGGTGATCAGCCGCATCAAGATCATGGCCAAGCTCAATATCGCCGAGCGCCGCCTGCCGCAGGATGGCCGCATCATGCTGCGGGTACAGGGCAAGGAGCTGGACCTGCGCGTGAGCACCATGCCCACCGCGCACGGGGAGAGCGTGGTGATGCGCCTGCTGGACCGCGAGGCTGTGGTGTTTGATTTCCAGCGGCTGGGTTTCAGCGAGGATTTCCTGCCACAGTTCCGCAAGGTGCTGGAGCAGCCGCACGGCATCCTGCTGGTCACCGGCCCCACCGGCTCGGGCAAGACCACCACGCTGTACACCGCGTTGAACCAGCTCAATACCGACAAGGTCAAGATCATCACCGTTGAAGACCCGGTGGAATACCAGCTGGAAGGCATCAACCAGATCCAGGCCAAACCGCAGATCGGGCTGGATTTCGCCAACGCCCTGCGCAGCATCGTGCGCCAGGACCCGGACATCATCATGATCGGCGAAATGCGCGATCTGGAGACCGCGCGCATCGCCATCCAGTCGGCGCTGACCGGCCACCTGGTGCTGTCCACCCTGCACACCAACAACGCCGCCGGCGGTATCACTCGCTTGCTGGACATGGGCGTGGAAGACTACCTGCTCACCTCCACCATCAACGGCATCCTCGCCCAGCGCCTGGTGCGCAGGTTGGAGCCGACCCATGCGCTGCGTTACCGCGCGTCGGACGAGGAAATCCAGCGCTTCGGCCTGCGCCGTTTCCAGCCGCAGGGCGACATCCATCTCTATCGCGCGCAGCCCTCGCCGCACGCACCCACCGGCTATCTCGGCCGCACGACCATCGTCGAGTTCCTGGTGATGGATGACGCGCTGCGCACTGCGGTGATGCGCAAGGCCGGCATGGGCGAGATCGAACAGATCGCACGCAAGGCAGGCATGCGCACCATGTACGAAGACGGCATCGGCAAGGCACTGCGTGGCGAGACCACGCTGGAAGAAGTGCTGCGGGTAACGGAGGACGCATGAGCCATCGCGTTCGCCTGGAGCGGTGCTGCTGATGCCGCGTTACCGTTACAAGGCGCTGGATGCCCGTGGCGACCTGCTGGAAGGGCAGATGGATGCGGCCAGCGAAGGCGAGGTGATTGCGCGCCTGCAGGAGCAGGGGCATCTGCCGGTGGAAGCCAGGCCTGCGACCGGTTCGGCGTTCGAGGGTGGCAGTTGGAAGCAATGGCGGCAACGCCCGTTTGCCGGTGCGACGCTGGTCCAGTTCACCCAACAGTTGGCGACCTTGTTGGGGGCAGGGCAGCCGCTGGATCGCGCCCTGTCGATCCTGATGGAAACGCCGGAAGACTCGCGTTCTCAGCGGGTGATTGCCGACATCCGCGACAGCGTACGTGGCGGTGCGCCGCTGTCGCAGGCGCTTGAACGCCAGCATGGCCTGTTCTCGCGACTGTACGTCAACATGGTGCGCGCCGGTGAAGCCGGCGGCAGCCTGCATGAAACCCTGCAGCGGCTTGCGGATTACCTGGAACGCAGCCAGGAGTTGAAGGGCAGGGTGATCAATGCCCTGATCTATCCGGCGATCCTGCTGGTGGTGGTCGGCCTGGCGCTGTTGTTCCTGCTCGGCTACGTGGTGCCGCAGTTCTCGCTGATGTACCAGAGCCTCGACGTGACCCTGCCTTGGTTCACCCGCGCGGTGCTGGAAGTCGGCCTGCTGGTACGCAAGGGCTGGTTGGTTTTCATCGTGGTGCCTGCATTGCTGCTGCTGTGGGTGGAACGCAAGCGGCGCGATCCGGTTTTCCGTCTGGCATTTGATACCTGGCTGTTGAAACGGCCGATGATTGGCGGGCTGGTCGCCAAGCTGGAGAGCGCGCGACTCGCGCGCACGCTTGGGACCTTGCTGCGCAATGGCGTGCCGCTGCTGGCGGGGCTGGGCATTGCCCGCAACGTGCTCGGCAACCGTGCCCTGGTCGCGGATGTCAGTGAAGCCGCCGAGGCGGTGAAGAATGGTGCCGGGCTGGCTTCGTCGCTGGGTCGCAATGGCCGTTTCCCGCGGCTGGCCCTGCAGATGATCCAGGTTGGCGAGGAGTCGGGCACGCTGGAAAGCATGCTGCTCAAGACCGCCGATACCTTTGAACAGGAAAGTGCCCGCGCCATCGACCGCATGTTGGCGGCGCTGGTGCCGGTGATCACCTTGTTGTTGGCGTCGGTGGTGGGCGTGGTCATCATCGCGGTGCTGGTGCCGCTGTACGACCTCACCAATGCCATCGGCTAATCCCTGGATTTCGGAAAGGAAGAAGAAATGAGGCGAACCCTGAAACAACCGCTGTCACGCGCACGCCAGGCTGGCATGAGCCTGTTGGAAATCATCATTGTCATCGTGCTGATCGGTGCGGTGCTGACCTTGGTGGGCAGCCGTGTGCTCGGCGGTGCCGACCGCGGCAAGGCCAACCTCGGCAAGACCCAGATCCAGACGTTGGCCAGCAAGGTGGAGAACTACAAGCTCGACACCGGCCGTCTGCCGGGCAAGCTGGAGGATCTGGCCACCCAGCCTGCAGGTGTGGCGGGCTGGCTGGGACCGTACTCCAAACCGGCGGAGTTCAATGACCCGTGGGGCAATCCGGTGCAGTACCGGGTGCCGGGTGAAGGACGTCCGTTCGACCTGATCAGCCTGGGCGCCGATGGCCAGCCCGGTGGCGAAAGCTACAACGCCGACATCCGTTACGAATAAGCCTTGATGGTCGCGCCGCGTTCTCCACTTCCGTTTGTTACCGCGCGTACCGTATCTGCGCGGCGTGGCGCGATGCGCGGCATGTCGTTGCTGGAGATGGTGCTGGTACTGGCGTTGGTGGCTGCGCTGGCGATGATGGCGGCCATGGCCATGAATGGCGGCATGGATGGCCTGCGCCTGCGTTCAGCGGGCAAGGCCCTGGCTGCCGAGCTGCGCTACACCCGCACCCGCGCGATCAGCACCGGCACCGTCCAGCAATTGCAGATCAATCCGGGCAGTCGGCGCTGGCAGGGTGCGGATGGTCATCATGGAGAGCTGCCGCAGGCGCTGACGGTGCGCTTCACCGGCGCTGGCCAATTGCAGACGCGCAGGGATGAAGGCGTCATACGCTTCTTTGAAGATGGCGCCTCCAGTGGTGGCCGTATCGAACTGCGCGCAGGCAAGGCGGTGTGGCGGATCGACGTGGCGTGGATCACCGGCGAGGTCAAGGCCGGTCCGTTGCACGAGGGCGCCGGATGAGGCGTCAGCGCGGTTACTCGCTGATTGAAGTGATTGTCGCCTTCGCGTTGTTGGCCTTGGCGATGACACTGCTGCTGGGCAGTCTGTCCGGCGCCGCACGCCAGGTCAGCTTGGCCGATGGCTATGGTCGTGCCGCCCTGCATGCGCAATCGCTGCTGGCGGTTGCCGGGGTTGAAGCGCCGCTGCAGGCGGGTCGTCAGCAGGGCGAGTGGGAGCAGGGCCGCTACCACTGGAACCTGCAGGTTTCGCCGTACGTTGAGCCGCGCCAGCAACAGTCGCGGCTGTGGTTGCTGGACCTGCAGGTGCGCTGGGGTGACAGCGCGCAGGAACAGCTGCGTTGGCGCACGCTGCGCCTGCGTGGCAACGCGCCGCTGGAGGCGCAGCCGTGAGACATCCACCCCTGCGAATGCGTGCCCGCGGCTTCACCCTGATCGAGGTGTTGCTGGCGACGGTGCTGCTGGCAGTCGGCATGGCGCTGGCATTTGCCGCGGTGCGTTCCACCCTGGCCATCAGCAGTCGTGGTGAGGCGATTGCCAGTGGTAACGAGCGCATGCGTGCGGTCGAGGGCTTCCTGCGCAGGCGGCTGGTCTCGGCGATGCCGTTGCCGCTGCAACGTGATGCGCTGAGTGGCAATGCCAGCGTGTTCACTGGCACGCCACAGCAGCTGCGATTCGTGGCCAATGTACCGGACTATCTGGGCCGGGGTGGCCCCTACCTGCACACGCTCGAGGTCAGTGGCAGCGGTGACAGGCAGGAGCTTCGGATTGGCCTGACCCTGCTGCAGAACGGAGAGCTGCTGGAAGAAAATCCTCCGCGCGGCAGCGAACTGCTGGCGGAGGATCTCAAGCAGGTCAAGCTGCGTTATCGCGGTACCGATCCGAGCACCGGTGCAATGGGGCGTTGGCAGGACAGCTGGGATTCGCCCGGGCGCATGCCGGCCTTGGTCGCCATCGAGATCACCCCGGCGCGCGGCGGCGCGTGGCCGCCGCTGGTGGTTGCGCTGCCGCAGCATGGCGTCGCCGGGAGCTGGCGATGACGATGCGCGGCGCGGCCCTGGTGCTGGTGCTGTGGGTGGTGGCCTTGCTGGCCACCACCATCGCGGCGTTCGCGATGACGGCGCGGGTCGAGCATCTGCAGGGACGGGTCAGCGGCGACCTGGCCGGGGGTGAACAGGTGGCCCACGCCGGCATCGATTACGCGTTGTCGCGCATGCGAGCCACGCCGACCCAGCCCAGCTGGCACGCTGACGGGCGTCCTTATCGCTGGCAGTTCGACGGTCATGCAGTGACGTTGCGGATCGTTGATGAGACCGGCAAGGTCGATCTGAACCAGGCTGACCTGAACCTGCTGCAAGCGCTGTTGCGTGCGCTCAATGTGGCCCCTGACAAGGCCACCCGGCTGGCTGGCGCCATCGTTGACTGGCGCGACGTCGATGCGTTGCTGCAGGTCTCGGGCGGCGCGGAAACCGCGGATTACCAGGCCGCCGGACTGCCCTATGGTGCCAAGAACGCGCCATTTGACAGTGTCAGCGAGGTGCAGCGCGTGCTCGGCATGGAGCCCGCACTTTATGCACAGTTGGCCCCCTTGCTGACGGTGTACGGTAGCGGGCGGCCCAGCCCGCGTTTCGCGCCCGCACCGGTATTGACCGCCATGGGGATGGATGCGGCGCTGATCATGGCGCAGCGTGAGCGTGCAGACGGCGGTGCCGGGATGGGCGAAACTTCCCCCACGGGGGGCGACAGCGGCACTTATAGTGTGGAAAGCACGGTGCAGCTGGTGGCCGAGCGACAAGCGGTCATCCGCGCCGTGGTACGTCTTAATCCCGGTGCGATGGCCGGTGCACCGTATACGGTGCTGCAGTGGGAACAGGGAGCGATGTCCAGATGACGGGGTTGCGTGAACGACTGGGGCTGGCAACTGCGCGCATCGTGCCGGGTGCCGGTGGCTTCTGGGCATGGTGGACGCAGGGCTTGCTGGCATGGCTGCCGGCACGTTGGCGGAGCCTGCTCGGGGTATCGGACGCGCGCCTGCTGCTGGACGTTGCCGATGCCCAGTTGCGGGTGTCTTTACTGCAGGGGGGGCAGCAACAGCTGTTGCAGACCTTGCCCGCTGGCGCGGTACCCACTGCGGTCGAAGCGGCGTTGCCGCCGCGCATGCTGGGCCTGCCACGCCACGCGGTGTTGCCAGCCAGTGCGGTGCTGCGCAAGCCCCTGCGCATGCCGGCCGCGGCCGAGGCACGCCTGCGCGAAGTAGTGGGCTTCGAGATAGACCGGCAGACCCCGTTCAGCGCCGCCCAGGTGTATTACGACGTGCGCCTGCTGCAGCGCCGCGAAGACGGACAGCTGGATGTCGAACTGGTGGTCGCACCGCGACCGCTGGTCGAGGCGTTGCTGGGCCAGGCAGAAGCCTGGAAGCAGCAGCTCGACGGAGTGGACGCGGTCGATGCACAGGCCCAGCCGCTGGGCGTGAACCTGTTGCCACCGGCAATGCGCAGGCAACGCCATGACCCAATGCGGCGGCTCAACCGACTGTTGTTGATCGCCGGTATGGTGATGGTGGTGCTGGCGGCATGGCAGTTGCTCGACAACCGCCGTGCTGCGGCCGCGCAGTTGTCGGCGCAGGTGGATGCCGCCGCGGTGCGCGCGCGCGCGGTGGCCACGCAGCGGCAGCAGTTGCAGGATCTGGTCGATGGACATCAGTTTTTCACCGCGCAGCGCGCCGAGCAGGCTTCGGCCACTGAAATCATCAACGAACTCAGCCTGCGCCTGGGCGATGACACCTCGCTGGAGAAGCTCTCCATCGAAGGCGGTCGCATGCAATTGATCGGCATGAGTAGCAGTGCCTCATCGCTGGTCTCCAAGCTGGAAGGTTCCAGGCTGTGGAAGACCCCGTCATTGACCGGCGTGCTGCAGGCCGGCCAGGGCGCCGCGCGGGAGCGCTTCACCTTGACCGCGGAACTGCGTGGGCCCAACCCGGAGGCTGCCGATGGCAACGCACCGCGCGCACCGTGACCGTTGGCTGGCCCTGGCGCTGTTGTTGGCCGTCGTGGCCGTGGTCTGCCTGTTGGTGGTGCAACCGCTGTGGATCCGGCCGATGCAGGCGGTGGAGGCCGAGATCGCGGCCTTGCAGGAGCGCCAGCAGCGCATTGGCCTCCAGCTGCGCCAGGCACCGCAGGTCGCGCAACGGCTGCAGCAGGCACAACAGGCCTTGGCCGACCAGCCCGGCTTCATGGCGGAGAATTCGGTGGAGCTGGCGACCTCCAAGCTGGTGCAGCGACTGGAAGAGGCCGCGCGCCTGGCCAGCCCGGACCAGCGCAGTTGCGCGATCAGTGATCGTTCGCCACTGCCGGCCGACAACAGTGGCCGCTTCCCGCGGGTTGCGGTGCAGGCACGGCTGCGCTGTGGCATGAACGAATGGATGAGCGTGCTTCAGACACTGGAGACTGGCACGCCGCAACTGCGCGTGGATCGGCTCGATATCCTGTCCGCAGGCCTGGGCGAAGGGGGTGGCGGCCTGGATGTGAGTTTCGAACTCAGTGGCTATCTGCGCCCCGGGGTGGTCGCGCCAACGGCGGAGGTTGCCAATGCGCAATGACGCAGCAGGTCTGCGCACCTGGTTGCTGGGCGCGTTCGCGGCCTGGGCAATGCTGGTATGGGCAGCATGCCTGTTCGGCCTGGGTAGCAGGATTGGCGGCACCGCTACCGTGCTGGAGGTGCCGCCCTTGCCGGCGGTGCCGCAGGCAGCGCGGCTGGCGGTTGCAGACAATGCCGAAGCCTTGAACCGTCCCCTGTTTGCCAGCGATCGGCGCCCGCACCCATTCTTCATCGGCGAAGCGGGTGAACCGGCAGCGGCCAGTGTGCGTTTGACCGGCGTATTGATGACGCCAGGTTTGGACATGGCCACCTTGACCACCGAGCAGGGCAAGTCGTTGCGCCTGCGTCTGGGTGGCGAGGTACAGGAGGGTTGGCAGTTGCTGTCGCTGCAGCCGCGCAGCGCAGTGGTCAGCGGGCCGGCCGGCACGTTGAATCTGGAGCTGCAGGTATTCAGTGGCGGGCCGAGGCCACCCGTTGACGCTTCGGGCGTGCCTGCCGCAACCGCCGCGCAGGCGGCTGCTGCAACCGTCAGCGTGCCACCGCCGCCAGCAGCCGACCCGGTGACGCCTTCCGCAGACCAGATCAAGGCGATCCGCGATCGCATCCAGGCCCGCCGTCGGCAGGCACAACAGAATCAGAACGGCAGCTCCGGCCGCCAGAACCCGTAGAGTGAGCGTATGACATCACGCATAGTTGCAGTCAGCCTGCTGATCGGTGCCCTGAGTGGCTGCGTTACCACGCCGGCACCGGACATCCGTCGCAATGCTGCGACGGATACCAGTACGCCGGCACCCGGTGAGGCAGCGCGCACCAGTCCGCTCGGCGCCGAAGATGCCCCCAAGGCCGATGACGTCCAGGGCAGGGCGGTGATCCGTCGTGGCAACGGCACGGTGATCAACCGCGCGGCCGCCTCGGCTCCGGCTCCTGCCCTGACCGCCGCTGGCAATGGCACGGCGGTGTTCAACTTCGAGGGCGAGTCGGTACAGGCGGTCACCAAGGCCATCCTCGGTGACATGCTCGGCCAGAACTACGTCATCGCCCCGACCGTGCAGGGCACGGTAACCCTGGCCACGCCCAAGCCGGTGTCGCCGGCGCAGGCGCTGAACCTGCTGGAGATGGTGCTGGGCTGGAACAACGCCCGGCTGATCTACAGCGGTGGCCGCTACAACGTGGTGCCGGCCGATCAGGCGCTGGCAGGCACGGTCGCGCCGAGCACGGCACCGGCATCGGCCGCACGTGGTTATGAGGTGCGGGTGGTGCCGCTGCAGTACATCTCGGCCAGCGAGATGAAGAAAGTGCTGGAACCTTATGCGCGGCCCAACGCGATCGTCGGCGTCGATGGCTCACGCAATGTGATCACCCTGGGCGGCACCCGTACCGAACTGGAAAACTACCTGCGCACGGTCGAGATCTTCGACGTGGATTGGCTGTCGGGCATGTCGGTGGGCGTGTTCCCGATCCAGTCCGGGCGTGCCTCGCAGGTGGCCAGTGATCTTGAGAAGGTATTTGGTGAAGCCAGCAAGACACCCAGCGCCGGCATGTTCCGCTTCATGCCGCTGGACAACGCCAATGCGGTACTGGTGATCACCCCGCAGGCGCGTTACCTGGACCAGATCCAGCAATGGCTGGACCGCATCGACAGTGCCGGCGGCAGCGCCCGCCTGTTCTCCTATGAGCTGAAGTACATCAAGGCCAAGGACCTGGCGGACCGCTTGGCCGAAGTGTTTGGTGCTGGCAGTGGTTCGCGTGGCGGCCAGAGTGGTGCGGCTTCGCTGGCGCCGGGCGCCAGCGCAGTCAGCCTGCAAGGCGGTGGCACCGTCGATCCTTCGGCCAGCGCCGACGACAACCTCGGTGACGGCGGCGGTTCGTTCGGCAAAAGCGATGGCGTGGGCGGTGGTAGCGGCAACAGCGGCATGGGCATGGGCGAGGGCATGGCCTTGCCGCAGCGCAGCTCGGGCAATGGCAGCGTGACCCTGGAAGTGGAAGGCGACCGCGTCGGTGTTTCAGCCGTTGAGGAAACCAATGCCTTGCTGGTGCGCAGCACGCCGCAGGCATGGCGTTCAATCCGCGAGGTGGTGGAAAAACTCGACGTGATGCCGATGCAGGTGCATATCGAGGCGCAGGTAGCCGAGGTCGCCTTGAGCGGCGACCTGAGCTATGGCGTCAACTGGTACTTCGAACAGGCGGTCAACGCCGCCGTCGACAAGGGCGGCGCCGGCCTGCCGTCAGCCCTCGGGCGCGGCATCTGGGGTGATATCGCCGGCTCGTTGATTCCTGGCGATGGCAAAGGGGGCGGCGGGCTGAGCTGGACCTTCCTCGGCAAGAACGCCGCCGCGGTGATCACCGCACTGGACCAGGTCACGGATGTCCGCCTGCTGCAAACCCCGTCGCTGTTCGTGCGTAACAACGCGGTGGCCACTTTGAACGTGGGCAGCAAGATTCCGGTGTATTCGGTGTCGGTATCGGGCATCAGCGACAACCAGTACTCGCAGGTGCAGTACCTGGAAACCGGCACCATCCTCAAGGTGCGTCCACGTGTCACCCGTGACGGCATGGTGTTCCTGGACATCGTGCAGGAAGTCAGCTCGCCTGAAGGTGAGCCTGATGACAACGGCAATGTACGCATCAACACCCGCCGCATGAAGACCGAAGCGGCGGTCAATGCCGGCGACACGGTGATGCTGGCCGGCCTGATCGAGGACAGTGCCATCAAGGGTTCTTCCGGCTTGCCCGGCTTGAGCCGGCTACCGGTGATCGGTGGCCTGTTCGGGCGCAAGACCCAAAGCAGCCGACGCAGCGAAGTAATCGTGCTGCTGACCCCGACCATCGTTCGCAATCCGCAGGAAGCACGCAATCTCACCGACGAGTACGGCAGCAAGTTCCGTGCGCTGGATCCGATCAACGCCCCGAAGGGCCGCTGAGCATGACGCTGCCGGTCATCCTGCTGCCGGTGGGGGTGGACGACGCGGCGCTTGATGCCTGCCTGGCGGCATTGGAGAAGCACACGCCGGCAGGTACGCCGGTGTGGCTGGCCGATGATGGCCAGAGTGGCCCGCGCGGGCAGGTGGTGATCGAGCATTGGCTTGCCAGCACCCGGCTGCAGGCCGAGTACACGCGGCGCCCGCGCGCGATTGGTGAGGCGGCGCATCTGGACGAGATGCTCAAGGCCTGTGGCGACGCCGATGTGGCCGTGCTGGCGCCCGATGCCTTGCCGATGGCCGGTTGGTTGCAGCAACTCAGTGATTGCCTGGCGCGTGATGCCTCCATCGCCACCGCCACGCCGTGGAGCAACGCCGGCGAAGCGGTGTCGTGGCCGCGTGCGGGCGAACTCAATCCCTTGCCTGCCGATCCGGCGCGGCTGCTGCAGGCCTTGGCGATGATGCCCTTGTTGCAGCCCGAGCTACCTTCGGCGGTCACCCATGCGGTATTGATACGCGGCAGTGCGCGACGCCGTGCCGGCGGCCTGGATATCCACAGTTACGGCTCCTGGTATGCGGCCCTGGTGGACCTGAGCCTGCGCATGAGTGGCCTGGGCTGGCGCAATGTGCTGTGTGACAACGCCTTCGTCGGTCGCCAGGGCGAGGGTCGGCCGGCCGAAGGCGACATGGAGGTATTGGCCAACCGCTGGCCGGTATGGACGGCGCGTCTGGCCGCGTTTCTGATGAACGACCCGCTGCATGCGCACCGGCGGCAACTGCAGCAGTTGTGCGAGCAGGCGATAATGCCGCAAGCCCAGCCCGACCTGTTCGACGCCTGTGGTTCCCTTCCAGGCGCGGAGCCGGTGTGAGCGATTCGATTGCAGTAGTGGTGGTCAGTTACGAGAGTGCGAGTACGCTGGATGAGTGCCTGCAGCGGCTGCGTGCGGCCGAGGGTGTGGCCGAGATCCGGGTGGTGGACAATGACTCACGTGACGGCTCGGTGGCCATCGCACAACGTCATGCCTTGGCTGATGCACGGGTGCGTTTCATCGCGAACCCGGACAATACCGGCTTCGCCACTGCCAATAACCAGGGCGCGCACGCGTGCCATTCGCCGTGGCTGGCCTTTGTCAACCCGGATTTGATGATCGAGCCGCAGACCTTGTCGCAGTTGCGTGACCTTGGCCGATCGCTGGGCGATTGCCTGCTCGGCGTGGAGCAGGTGGACGAGGACGGCGTCGCTGACCCGGCGGTACGCCGCCGCGACCCGGATTTTGCCGCGATGCTGCGTAACCCCGGTGCGGGCTCGCGGTTGGCGGTGGAAGTGGATCACTCCACGGTATTGCAGCAGGTGCAGGCCTTGTCGGGCGCCTTGTTGTTGATGCCGCGATCGTTGTTCGATCGCCTGCAAGGTTGGGATGCTGGCTACCGGCTGCATGCCGAAGACCTGGATCTGTGCCGTCGTGCGCGCCAGGCCGGTGCGGTGGTGGCCATTGCCAATGATTTGCAGGTGGTGCATGTGCGTGGGGTCTCCAGCCGCTCGCGGCCATTCTTCGTGGAATGGCACAAGCATCGTGGCCTGTGGCGTTACTTCCGCAAGTTTGAAGCCAGCCAGCGCAGCCTGCCGGTGAGGGCAGGAGTGTGGTGTGCGATCTGGGCGCATGCGGCGTTGCAGGTGCCGCGGCTGTTGCTGAGATAAGTTTGGATATTGGGGTTTGGGGCGTTCAAAGCACCCCTCCCCAGCCCTCCCCTTGGCTGCGCCAAAGGGAGGGGGCAGGAGCGTGCATCGCTCCCGTCCTTGCGCAACGCGCAGGCGAGGGTTGGGGAGGGGGCTCGTCGAGCAAACGCCGTCAGCCCTAACTCCCAGGCCCGCCACAGACCATGAACAAGCCTCCGCGCCAGCCTGAATCCGAGCCGCCAGCCAGCGCATAATGCGGGACATGATCATCCAATCCCTGCTCGACACCGACCTCTACAAGTTCACGATGATGCAGGCGGTACTGCACCAGTACCCGGGCGCCATCGTCCAGTACCGGTTCAAATGCCGTACGCCGGGGATTGACCTGGCCGCGCATCTGGATGAGATCAGTGCCGAGATCGATCATCTGTGCAGCCTGCGTTTCACCGTGGACGAGCTGGAATACATGCGCCGACTGCGCTTCGTGAAGCCGGATTTCGCCGACTTCCTCGGCCTGTTCCACCTGGACCGCAAGTACATCGATCTGCGCGCATCGGAAACCATACCCGGCGAGATCGAGCTGGATATCACCGGCCCGTGGCTGCACACCATCATGTTCGAAGTGCCGCTGCTGGCGATCATCAACGAGGTCTGGTTCCGCAATACCAGCAACGCGGATTTCGCCGAGGGCGAACGTCGCCTGCAGGCCAAGACCGCCCTGCTGCGCGACACCCCCGGCTTCGAGAACTGCCGTATCGCCGACTACGGCAGCCGCCGCCGTTACTCGCGGCAGTGGCACGGCACGATGCTGCCGTTGCTGCGCGATGCGTTGGGCTCCCAGTTTGTCGGTACCAGCAACGTCTATTTCGCGCGCATGTACGGCATGACCCCGCATGGCACGATGGCGCATGAGTACCTGCAGGCCTTCCAGGCACTGGGTCCGCGCCTGCGCGATTCGCAGGTGGCCGCGCTGGAGTCGTGGGCGCGCGAGTACCGCGGCGACCTGGGGATCGCCTTGTCGGACGTGGTCGGGCTGGATGCCTTCCTGCGCGATTTCGACATGTACTTCTGCAAGCTGTTCGACGGCGTGCGCCACGATTCCGGCGACCCGTTCAGCTGGGGCGACCGCATGCTGGCGCATTTCAAGGCCAACCGGGTCGACCCGACCAGCAAGGTGCTGGTCTTCAGCGACGGCTTGAACATCGAGAAGGTGATGCAGCTGTATGACTACTTCCGTGGGCGCTGCCAGGTCGCCTTCGGTGTGGGCACCCATCTGACCAACGATCTGGGGCCGACGCCGCTGAACATCGTCATCAAGATGGTCCGCTGCAACGGCCAGCCGGTTGCCAAGCTCAGTGATTCGCCGGGCAAGAGCATGTGCGATGACCCCGGCTATCTGTCCTATCTGCGGCAGGTCTTCGAGCTCCAGTAAGCGTCAAATATCTGTCACTTCGTCTTGACAACTGCGGTTGCTTCCTTAACGCAGCGCATCACTGTGCCTATACCCCTATAAACGTGAGTGCCATCACGTTATTGTATTGCCCATGGAACAGATGACCAGGTACAGCCGTACTCGGCGTTGAATGGGTTCGGCGGTTGTCTGCAGGGGGGCAGGTGGCTCACAGGGTCAAGCCAGTGGCGTCGCGTTGTAGGCGATCACGTCGGTTTGCGCCTGTGTGTGCTTGTTTGGTTCGCATCAGCACAAGTGTCCGGCGTCTTAATGCGTTTACCGTTCTCAGATGCACTGTTTGCAAATACACGTCCGATAGTGATGCGCTGGTCGCGTCTGATGGCACGTATTTTCCACTTCTGCGCCGCGGTTTCGCCTGCGGCGCTGGTGCTGTTGCTGATGGGGGTACACGACGGCAGCCTGATACGCACCTACGGTGTGTTGGCCTTGCTGGCGGGCCTGCTGACCATCCTGGTATTCACCGCCTTCGGCATGTACGGGCGCGAGATGTTCAGCAACCGCGTGCTGATCCGCTCCACCATCGTCGCCTGGTCGGCCAGCTTCGGCCTGGTATTGCTGTTGCATACCGTGTTCCGGGTGATTGCCTACCTGCCGGTCAAGATGGCGGTGCTCTGGTACCTGACGACCCTGTTGCTGCTGGTGGTGGGGCGGCTGCTGATGCTGGCGTTCTTCCAGCGGCGTATCCGTGAAGGGCACTTCGTTGGTCGCTCGGTCATCCTCGGTGCGACCGAGAACGGCAGCCGGCTTGCGCAGCACATGCAGCAGAACGTGGACATCGCCAGCGGCCTGTTGGGCTTCATCGATGACCGCAGCCCGGACCGCATCGCCTCGCACCTGCGCCCGCAGCTGATAGGCAATTTCGCACTGCTCGAGCAGCTGATCCGCAACAACGAAGTGGACCAGGTATTGATGGCGTTGCCGGCGGCCGCCGAAGGCCGCAACCACCACTATGTGGAGCTGCTCAGGAAGATGCCGGTGCAGGTTTTCCTGGTGCCGGAGATGCAGGCTTTCAACTTCGCCCTGCCGCGGGTGGCGGATATCTCCGACGTGCCGATGCTGGTGGTGTCCGAGCCACCATTGAAGGGTTGGGCCCCGGCCTACAAGCGCGCCGAGGATGTGGTGCTGGCCAGCCTGGCGTTGCTGCTGCTGGCACCGCTGATGCTGCTGGTCGCGCTTGCCATCAAGCTGGATTCGCGCGGCCCGGTGCTGTTCCGGCAGCGTCGCTATGGCTACAACCACCAGCTGATCGAGGTCTACAAGTTCCGCTCCATGTTCCATGATCAGCGCGACATGGATGCGCAGACCCAGACCCGCGCCGGCGATCCGCGGGTGACCCGGGTTGGCCGCTTCATCCGCAAGAGCAGCATCGATGAGTTGCCACAGTTGTTCAATGTACTGGCCGGCAGCATGTCGATGGTCGGGCCGCGCCCGCACGCCACCGCCACCAAGGCGGCGGACATCCTGTTCGAAGAGGCCGTGGCCAACTACGTGGCACGGCACAAGGTGAAGCCGGGTATCACCGGGCTTGCACAGGTGCATGGCTATCGCGGCGAGACCGATACGGTCGAGAAGCTGCAGAAGCGCGTCGAGTACGATCTGGCCTATATCGAGAACTGGTCGCTGGGCCTGGATGCCTTCATCCTGCTGCGTACCTTGCCGGCCGTGTTGTCGATGAAGGCGGCGTACTGATGGCCAAGCCGCGTGTTGCCCTGATCATTCCAGTGCGGAACGGCGAAGCGCATATGGCGCGGATGCTGCCGGCGCTGCGTGCACAGTCGCTGCAGCCGGACGAGCTGCTGGTGATCGACAGTGCCTCCACCGACGGCGGCGTTGCGCGCTGGCGCGAGTTCGGTGCGCGGGTCGTGGAGATCGACCCGGCCACGTTCAATCACGGCGGCACCCGCCGCCTGGCCGCCAGCCTGGTCACCGCCGATGTGCTGATCTACATGACCCAGGATGCGATCCCGGTGCCGCCCAACGCATTGCAGGCGCTGGTGGATGGCGTATACGCCGCCGAAGACGTGGGGGTGGCCTACGGCCGGCAGATTCCGCACCCGGAGGCTGGCGTGCTGGCGCGGCATGCGCGCGCCTTCAACTATCCCGCGCAGGGGCGCATCAAGCGCCGCAGCGACGCCGCCGAGCTTGGGATCAAGACCTGCTTCAGTTCTGACGCGTTCTGCGCCTACCGAGCCGATGTCCTGCACGAGGTGGGCGGATTTCCAGAGGATGTGATCGGCACCGAGGACACCCATGTCGCAGCGCGGATGCTGCTGGCAGGCTGGGCGGTGCATTACGTGGCCGATGCCGAGGCCTGGCACTCGCATGACTACAGCGTCGTGGAGGAGCTCCGGCGCTACTTCGATATCGGCGTGTTCTATTCACGTGAGCGCTGGATACGGCAGAACTTCGGTGGTGCTGGGGGCGAGGGTGGGCGCTTCGTCCGGTCCGAATTGCGCGCGCTGCGCACGGCCGGTGCGGTTGGCGCCATACCCGGCGCGTTGCTGCGTACGGCTGCAAAGTTCATTGGTTACCGTCTGGGGCACATGGAGCGGCATCTGCCGTTGCGCCTGAAGCGGAATATTGGAATGTTTACCGGCTACTGGAGGCAATCATGAAGCCCTTGCGATTGGCGCTGCCGGCGCTGCTTACCCTGTTGTTCACCGCCTGCGCGATGTCCAATGTCGTCCAGTTGCCTGCCGGCAAGGTCGTACGCGAGCGCCAGATCAGCAATTTCAGCCCGGAGCAGCTGCCCAAGCCGGTACTCAAGGTGCATACCGGTGATGTGCTGCGGATCGTGCGAGACGCACAGACCCCGGCCGAGAAGGACGAGGCAACGCTGTACCGGGTCCGCCCCGATGGCAGCATCGCCTATCCGTTCATCGGCATCGTCAAGGCTGGCGGACGCACGCCGGAGGCGATCGGTGAAGAGATCAGCCAACGGCTTGATGCGATCTACCGCGAGCCGCGGGTGACGATCAATATCGCCGAGGCACCTGGCAGCCGGGTCTATGTCGGTGGCGCGGTGCGCAACCCGGGGACCTTCGACCTGATGTCGGCGGTGACCGTGCCGCAGGCCATCACCGCGACCGGTGGCGTGCTGCCAACCGCTGACAGCCATCATGTTGCATTGGTGCGGCAGGATGACGAAGGCGTGCAGCAGGTGTATTTCTTCGACTATGCCGCCCTGCTCAGCCCGGCCACCAACGGCCAGCCAGGGGTGCAACTGCAGCGCGGCGACCTGGTGTTCGTGCCCAGCTCGCGGATTGGCAATGCCATCCAGCGCGTGGACATGTACGTGGGCCAGTTGCTGATGTTCCGCGGCTTCGGTGCCTCGGCCAACTACCAGATCAATGAGCCGTCCTATCGGATCAATACCCCCACCGGGAGCGTGCCGTGATCGAAGTCCGTAGCCTTCGCGACGCCCTGCGTCTGCTGTTCATCTTTGCCCGCGAGTTCCGTTTGACCCTGCTGGTCACGATCGCGGTGGTGGTGGCCGGTGCCTTCCTGCTGCCCAATCGTTACGTGTCCGATGCGCGCCTGCTGGTCAAGCCAACGCAGAGTGCCAGCGTGCAGTTGCCGGTGCAGCCGGGTCCGGAATCGGGCTTCGTGCAGCAGAGTCCGCAGCGCGATCCACTGCTGGATGAGGAGAAGATGGCGACCAGCGCACCGGTCATGCTGAAGGTCGCCAAGGCCTATCTGGCAATGTCATCGGTGCCGCCGCAGGGTGGCTGGGCGCGGTTCAAGTTCCATATGGGCAAGGCGGCGGCCTGGTGCAAGGAACTCGTCCGTGATGTGTTCGTGGGCGTGGGCCTGATGGACACGGCGCCGCCGGAAGACAGGTTGGCGGCACGCCTGGCCAAACGCCTGGCGGTAAGCCATGACCCGGGCTCGAACGTGATGGAAATGCGCGTGACGTGGGGTGACCCGCATGTCGCGCAGGGCATTTCGCGTGCCTGGGTGGACGCCTATTTCGATGAGCGCGCCAATGCCGCCGGTGGCGACGCGCTGTTTGATTTTTACCAGCAGCAGAACACCGAGCTCAACGACACCATCGTCAAGCTGAAGCAGCAGCTGCGTGATCGCCTGCGTGTCATCGATGCCACCAGCGTCGAGCAGCGCATCGAAGATGTGACCGATCAACTGCAGAAGCTCTATCGGCAACGCCGCGAGTTGCAGGCCGAGCGTGAAGCCCTGCTCGGCATTCTCGGTGCGGCCGGGCGGCAGTTGCCGGCCGTTGCCGGCGAGGTGGTGACCGAGCGCGAGATCAGCCTGAACCCTGCGCGCGAAGACCTGAAGCTGAAGTTGAATGGACTCAAGCAGCAGCGCCTGGATCTGCTGCGCAACTTCAAGGAAGGCGCACCACCGGTGCGTGCACTGGACGAGAGCATTGCCGGGCTGGAGGCCGAGATCGCCGCGGTCAACGACAATGTCGTGCGTTCGCGCAATGTCGCCCCCAATGCACTGGGAACGCGCCTGCGCCAGGACATGCAGGATGCGCGGATCAACGTTGCCAAGATCGATGCCAACATTGCCGAGATCGACCAACAGTTGAAGCAGCTGCAGGCCTCACGCGAAGAAGTGATGGCCGCCGAGCCATCGCTGTCACGCCTGAGCCTGGAGTTGAGCTCGGCCGAAAAGACGTTTGCGCAGTACTCGGACTATCTGCTGCGCGCGCGCGTCATCCGTGACTTGAACCGCAACCGGCTCAGCAATGTGGCGTTGGTCGGTGAGTCGAGCTTCACCCCGTCGCGGGTGTTCCCGAAGAGCATGTTGATGCTGCTGCTGACCCTGCCGGTGGCGTTGGTCGTTGCCCTGGTGGTGGTGTTCCTGCTGTACCTGATGGACCAGCGCATCCATGATGGTGGTCGCATCGAGAGGACCTTCAACGTTCCGCTGCTGGCCACCGTGCCGGAGGTAGAGCGTGATCAGGACACTTCGCAGGCCCTGCGCGCCGCCTTGTACCGTATCTATTGCCGCTTGCCGTTGGAGCAGATCGCCGAACGTGGCCTGTCGGTGGGCTTGACCTCCAGCCGCTCCGGCGAGGGTGTCAGCTTCATTGCCTCCCGCCTGGCCATCGTGCTCCGGCAGCAGGGCTATACGGTGCGCGACGGCCAGCTGCCGGCGCAGCCAGGTGAGCTGGTGATCGTGCAGGCACCGCCCTTGAGCGATGAGCATGCGCTGATCGAGCTGCGTGGCTGTGAGCGCATCATCCTGGTTGTGCAGGCACGCAGCACCACCGTTCCGGCGGTGGAGAGCGCCCTGGCCTTGCTGCGCGATGCGCTGGGACGTGTCGATGGCATCGTGCTCAATCGCCGCGTATTCGAGATCCCGGCCAGGTTCTGGAAGCCGATCAGCCGTTGGCTCGGAGCGTACTGAGTGAAAGTTGCGCTGCTCGCTCCCTTGCCGCCGTTGCAGAACGGCATCGCCGACTACGCGCAGGCGTGGATGCAGGCGCTGCGTGGCGCGGGCGTGGAAGTGCAGGTGCCGCCGCAGCGTGCAGATGGCAGCTGGGACACCGACGACACGCAGTTCTGGCCGCACGTGGATATCGTGCATGCCCAGCTCGGCGGCGGACGTGGCCCGGAGTTTCTGGCACTGGAACAGCTGCGCGCGCGCTGGCCGCGGTTGGCGACCAGCGCAACGGTGCATGATCCGGAGCGGTTGGTGTGGCGGTCACCGGAGCCGGCCCGCGGCATGGCCCGCCGCATCGCCGGCTGGCCGCGACCGCTGCCACAACTGCTGGCGCTGGCGCAGGACCGCGGCACGCTCGCCCGTGAGCGCCATCTGGCGGCGGAGCTGGACGCGATGGTCGCCTTGACCCGCAGCGGTGGCGCCTGTCTCGTCGAGCGGATGCAGGTTGCAGCGGACAAGGTGCACTTCATCGCGCACGGCAATCCGCTGTTCGCGCCTGCCGAACTGCCCGCGGACGAGGTGCTGAAGCTGCTGTATTTCGGCTTCATCTATCCTGGCAAGGGCATCGAGGACCTGTTTGATGCCGTGGCCGCCGTACTTCGCCTGCGGCCACAGGCACGGTTTTCCTTGACCATGGCCGGCGGCTCATCGCCCGAGCTCGCGTTTGGCAGCCGCGGCAACTACCTGTCGCAGCTGCGTGACCTGGCCAACGGGCTGGGTATCGCCGAGCGGATCGAATGGCAGCTCGACCTGCCCGCCGAGCGCATCCTGCAGTGCGTGCAGGCCCATCACGTGATGGTGTTGCCTTATCGCGATTCCAGGAAGCTGGCCCTGCTGGGGCGGATGCGTGGCACCAGCGGTGCGCTGTCCTGGGCCAATGCCAGTGGACGCGGGGTGATTGCTTCCGATGCGCGTGCGTTTGCCGAAGAGGTTTCGTATGGCAATGGCGTGGTATTCGCGCAAGGTCGGAGCGAAGCCCTGGCCGGGCGCATGATTGCACTGCTGGACGATCCTGCGCAGGCGCGCAGCTGGGCAATGGCGGCGGCCGCGTTGGGAACGCAACGCCAGTGGACGAAGATCGCCGACGAATTTGCGGCATTGTTTGCCGCGGTGGTGGAGCGTAAGCGATGAAGGGAGCGGGTTTGTTCAAGACACGGCTGATGCGGCTTTTGGCTTCCGTGCTGCTGGTTGCGTCATTGCTCTGGGGCGTTACCGCCTGCGCCAAGGGCGAACGGCCGGCGCTGGAGCTGGTGCCGCCGCGACCGCTGCTGTGGTCCGACTATCTGGGCGTCAATGCGCACTTCCTGTGGTTTGAGCCCGCGCAGTACCGCAAACAGATGGATCAGCTGCAGGCGCTGGGCCTGCAGTGGGTGCGGGTGGACCTGCACTGGGACACCATCGAACCGCGGCAAGGTCAGTTCCGCTGGGATGTGCTGGATCCGCTGATGGCGGAGATCAAGCGCCGCGGCCTGAAGGCCGAGGTGTATCTGGTCGGTTCCGCGCCGCATGCGACCTCCGCGCCGGCGGGCAGTCCCAACCCGGATCAATATCCGCCGCGGGACCCGAAGCTCTATGCACGTGCGCTGGTGCAACTGGCACAGCGTTACCCCGAGGTCGCCGCGTGGCAGGTCTGGAACGAACCCAACCTGCCGGCGTTCTGGCAACCCCGCGAAGACCCCGCGGCCTACGGCCAGCTGCTGCTGACCACGGTGGAAGCCATGCGCCGGGAGGCGCCGGGGCGCCGGATCGTGTTGGGTGGCATGGGGTACTTCAGCCAGATGCCGACCCGCGGCGGCGCGCTGATGGTCGAAGCATTGGCCAAGGGCGGCTTGTTTTCGCTGGATGTGATCACCGCCTATCACCCGTACTCGCTGTATCCGGAGGGGGACGATGCGCACGCGCTGGACTTCGTGCAGCGTGCCCGGCAAGGCAACGCATCGCTGCGCGCGGCCGGCGCGCGTGACATCTGGGCCGATGAGTGGGGCTGGTCCAGCTATGCCGGGCCCAAGGAAGAGCAGCCGATCATCGGCGCGCAGGGGCAGGCCGACTTCGTCACCCGGCGCCTGGCCCTGATGAGTGCGCTGGATTACGACAAGATTTTCCTGTTCGCCCTGAGTGACCTGGATCAACGTGCAGGTGCACGCGATCGCCGTTATGGCCTGCTCGACGAGGCGGGTGACGCCAAGCCGGTCTACAACGCCGTGCAGCGGCTGTTGCAGATCACCGGGCCGCGTCTGGTCCCGGGCAAGGCGCCAGTATTCACCGGTAATACGCCGGGCATGATCAGCATTGGCTGGGAGCGCCCGGACGGCCGTCGGCTTTGGTTGTTCTGGGGCGCGCAACCCGGGCAGGTACAGGTCAATGGCCTCAGGCAGGCGGTGCTGCACGATGTATTGAGCGGCGCGCACAAGGAGATCGGCAGCGGCGATGCAGTCAACGTGCCGGTGTCGACATCACTGTCGGTGTTGGAGTGGTGATGCGACCGCTGCGCATCCTGTGGATCCTGCCTTACCTGCCGTGGCCGACCACCAGTGGCGGCAAGCTGCGCCAGTACCATCTGCTGCGCTGCCTGGCCGCGCGTGGCCACCGCATCACCTTGCTGGTGCAAAGCAAGGTACCGCTGGATGCCGCCACCCAGGCACAGCTGGAGCCGTTGCTGGAACGCCTGATCGTGCTGGAGCGGCGACCGCTGCGGTCACTGCGGACGATGCTTGCCGGATTGCTGTCGCCGATACCGCTGCTGGCCTCGGTCAACGGCCATGCGCCGGGTTTCAGCCGGACATTGGCGCAGTTGCTGCAGCAGTCCTGGGATGTCGTGCAGTTGGAACACTCCTATATGTTCGAGCCGTGCCGGCAACCGCTGCAGCACTACCCACGCGGCTTTCTGCTCAGCGAACACAACGTGGAATCCACGCTGGCCGAGGTGACCTACAGCCGATTGCCGGCGTTGTTCAGGCCTCTGGCGCGCTTGGATCGCTGGCGCTACCAGCGCTGGGAGCGGCAGGTCGTGGGTGCCGCACGCAAGGTGGTGGCCTTGACCGAGGGCGATGCGAAGGCGCTGGCGGCCTATAGCCGGCAAGCGATCGCAGTGGTCGTCAACGGCACCGACACCGAGGCGTTCTCCGATGTTTCGGCCGATCCTGCGGCCGGCCGGATCCTGTTCGTCGGCAACTTCGAATACGCGCCCAATATCGATGCGGTGGAGTGGCTGCTGGACGAGATCATGCCTGCGGTCTGGGCGGCGGCACCGGCTACACGGCTTTGCCTGTGTGGCTACGCCCTGCCGACGCAGTGGGCCAGGCGGTGGCCGGACCCACGCATCGAGTGGCGCGGTTTCGTGCCCAGCCTGCAGCCGGTACAGGCCAAGAGCAGCCTGTTCCTGGCCGCGTTGCGCGATGGCGGCGGCTCCAAGCTCAAGGTGCTGGAAGCCATGGCGGCCGGCTTGCCGCTGGTTGCCACGCCGCAGGCGGTATCCGGACTGGATGTGCAGCGTGGTACGCATTACCAGGGCGGAGCGGATGCGGCTGCGCTGATCGCAGCAGTGCTGCAGGTGTTGGCCGATCCGGCGTTGGCGCAGGCGACCGGCGAGGCGGGGCGGGACTACGTGCGCGCGCAACACGATTGGCAGCGCTCGGCGGACCAGTTGGAAGCGGTATACGCGGAGCTGACATGCGCGTAGGCATCGATTACCGACCGGTTACCGCCGCGCCGCATTCGGGCATTGCCCGCCAGGTGCTGGCGCTGGAACAGGCACTGTTGGCCGAAGGCTGCGAGGTGCTGCGCTTCAGCATGGCAGCGGACGGGCATCCGCACCGCCAACTGGCGATCTGCCCACCGGGCCCGGTGGCGGGCAACGGGCTGCATCGTCCGCGTGCGCGGCTGGCATTCGAGCTGGGCTTCCTGCCGACTGCGTTGCGGCAGCAGCGGATCGATCTGTATATCGCCACCGCCAACAGCGGCTTGCCGTTGCGCCGTCCCTCGACGCTGCGCAGGCAGGTCGTGCTGCTGCACGATGTGTTCCAGCTGACCTTGCCAGGCCGTCATGCCAGTGGCTTGCATCGTCTGGTCTATGGCGGCATGGATCGCTTCCTGATCGGGCATGCGGTGCGCGCTGCCGATGCGATCTGGACACCTTCGCAGTTCAGTGCCGGCGAGCTTGCGCGGTTGTACCCGCGCGCGCAGCCGCGGACCTCGGTACTACCCAATGCGGTGCCGCCGTTGGCCATGCCTGCCACGGCAGCGGATACCGACTTGCCCGCGCGCTACTGGCTGGTGGTGGGCACCCGTGAGCCACGCAAGAACATTCCCTTCCTGTTGCAGCAGTGGAATGCGTTGCGCCAGGAGGGCCATGCACTGCCGGACCTTGTGCTGGTCGGTGATCGCGCCGACGTAGACACGGCACAGGCAGGGCTGGCAGGGCTGCACTGGCGTGCAGGGCTTAGTGATGCGGCATTGTCGCGCTTGTATCACGATGCCGAGCGCCTGCTGCATCCGGCGACCGCCGAGGGCTTCGGCTTGCCGGTGATCGAAGCGCTGGGCTGCGGTACTCCCGTTGCGGTGGCCACTGGCAGCGCGCTGGATGAGATCACGCCAGCACAATCGCTGCGTTTCGACCCGCGCGAGGTGTCATCGCTGCGCAACGCATTGCTGGTTGCGGCGGAGGGACGGGGCGGGCAGGAAACAGCGGATGTCCTGATCAAGGCGGCACAGCGTTTTGGCGCCGGACCATATCGGCAGCGCGTCGCGCAGCTGCTGCGGGAGGTGCTGCAATGAGGCTGGGCAGCACCGTCGCCGTGGTTTGCGGCCTGCTGTTCGGCAGCCTGCTGCTGTTTCTGCCGCCATCGAAGTTCTTCGTGGTGCTGATGGGGCTGCCGGCCGCCCTGGTGGTGTTGCGCTGGCCGGTGGTCGGGCTGTCCCTGTTCGCGCTGGTGGCCACCTTCATGCCATTCAGTACCCTGCAGGTGGGTTTCCGTTTCACCCTGGCCGAGGCGATGCTCGGGCTCACCTGGGCCGGGGTTGCGTTGCAGCTGTTCTTCCAGCGCCTGGAGCGGCCACAGTGGGGCAACGTCGAGCGGGGCATGTTGCTGTTGATGGCCTTCAGCGTGCTGCCGTTCCTGGTAGGCCAGGTCACGGTGGTGGCCGATGGCAATGGACCCGTCAACTGGGTGCGCTGGCTGGCCAATTTGTCCTTGCTGCTGCTCGCCCCGTTGATGTTGTCGCAGGAAAAACAGCGCGAGCAGCTGATGCTGATGCTGTTGCTGGGCAACCTGGCGATGTTGCTGCTGTCGCTGGGCATGTTCGTGAAGTCACGCAGCGCACTGGACATGATCCCGGTGCTGGAGAAGATGCGCTACGCGCACCCGGAAGCCTTGCTGGACATCTTCAGTGCCGAGAACGCGCGCCTGGGTTCGCCGTGGGTGCATCCCAACCTGACCGGTGGCGCGATGGCCATGTTCGTGCCGCTGGCCGCGTTCTACGGGCTGTATCAACATGGCTGGCGTCGCGTGTTGGGAGCAGCGGTGGCTGTGCTTGGCGGGGCGGCACTGCTGCTGAGCAGCTCGCGCGGCGCGATCCTCGCCATCGGTGTGGTGCTGCTGTGGTTGTCATGGCTACGGGTGCCGTACGCACGGGCGATGGTCCTGGCCGGCATCCTCCTGGGCGGCGTATTGACCCTGACCTATGCACCACTGCAGGACCGTCTGGCAACGATGTTCTCCTCCGACAACGCCAGTACCGAAGTGCGCGTGGACGAGTACAAGCGCTTCCCCGAAGCGGTGGCGCGTTATCCCCTGGGCATAGGCTTCCGCACCGAACCGCCGGTTCCCGGCAGCGGATTGCTGGGTATCTCCAACCTGTGGCTCTACTACATGTACAAGCTGGGCCTGCTCGGCATGCTGCTGTACTGCGTGGTGACCTGGCGCTGGTGGCGACAGGTGCGGCCGCAGGGCAAGGTGCTGACGGTGGATCGGCGCAACGGACTGTGGATGGGCTGCACGACGGCGCTCGTGGCGGCCCTGCTGACCGGGCTGATCGATCACTACTACAGTTTCACCATGGTGCTGGTTGCCTTGTTCTGGTTGGTGATGGGGCTGGGGCTGCAGAGTGCCGCCGCCGTTCCGGCGGGCAGCCCTGGCCAGCCCTTATCGAGTTTGAGGAAGCAACAATGAGACATCGGATCTTTCATTCCGCGGACCTGCGTGCGCGCCTGGGCGATTACGCTGCGCGCATGGGCGTCGAACCAGCTGCGTTGAACGAGGCCTATGACTGGTTGCTGGCCAACGAAGGCGTGTTCGAGGAAGTCAGTGGTGATCAGCTGCGGGTGTCGATCTGCTCGGTCGATATCGAAGCGCAGCTGCAGCACCCACTGGGCAAGCAGCTCTATCACGTGCTGAAAACCGAGGTGCCGGCGCAGTTGGTGCCGCGCTATGGCATCAATTGGCCGACCTTCAAGGACCGCTGCCTGCGCCTGTGGGAGCAGATCTACAACATCGCCATCAACAAGGTGCCTTTCCACTGGGTGCGCTTGACCTGGTTGCGCATCGGTGGAGCCAGGATTGGTGAGGGTTCCACCATCTGGCGCAATACCGAGGTGCTGGGCGTCAATAATCTGGTGATCGGCAAGGACAGCGTGATTGCCTGGCATTGCCAGATCGACGCGCGCGCCGGGCTGCGCATCGGCGACCATGTGGCGGTGGCATCGCACGTACTGATCATTGCCGGCTCACATGATCTGACCGCGCCGGAATTCTGGTCGGTGTCGGCACCGATCGTCATCGAAGACTATGTGTGGATCGCCAGCCGCGCCTTGATCGCGCATGGTGCGCACCTGGGCCAGGGCTGCGTGATCACCGCCAATACGGTGGTGGCCAAGGAGGTGCCGCCATACAAGATCATTGGTGGCACCGGTGCCAAACCCATGGGCGAGCGCCCGCACAACCTGTCCTATCGGGTAGGCGGCAAGAACATCCTGACCCTGTTGCACTGAGCCATGTTCCGCGCCACGTTCTGGCTGACCTTGGTGACCGTGGCTGGGCTCGCGCTCGGCTTCGGGCGCGAGTGGCTGCTGGTCGATGCCTGGGGCGCCGGTGCGCGCAGCGATGGCTTCCTGGTGGCCCTGTTCGTGCCAGAGGCCATCCGCATGACCTTGTCGGCAGGGCTGTTGTCTTCCGCGGCGCTGCCCTTGTACCAGCAGCTGGAGGCGATGCGACGCCCGGCATGGGTGTCCACGCAGTCGAGCAGCCTGTTGCTGATGGGCGGCTTGATCGCCGCTGTGCTGGCGACCGGCGCGGATCTTTGGGTCCGTTTGATCGGGCCGGGCTTGGCGGCGGACGCGCGACACACTGCCGCCTCCAGCCTGTTGGTATTGAGCGGCGTGGTGCCGCTGTTGCTGGTGCATGCCTTGGCGGCGGCAGTCGGGCAGGCACAACAGCGCTTCCTGGTGGCCGGGCTGGGCTCGTTTCTGTACAACCTGCCGGCTGTGCTGCTGTTGTTGCTGCGACGCTCGGCGACCGACGAGCGCAGCCTGGCGTGGGCGTTTGTTGTTGGTGCCGTACTGATGCTGCTCTCGGTGCTGCCCTTGCTGTGGCACGGCGGCTGGCGGCCCTGGCGCTGGCGTTGGCAAGCCGCGGATGCCCGCGGCCTGTACGCCCGGCTCGGGCCCTTGCTCGCCAGTGCCGGTGCCAGTCAGGGCCTGGTCCTGCTGGAGCGCATCTGCGCTTCGTTGCTTGGCGAAGGCGTGATCACGCTGGTCAACCTTGCCCGCAAGCTGGTCAACCTGCCGCTGGTCGCGCTGATGAGCCTCAACCAGGTGGTGCTGGCGCGCATGGCACAGCTGGGCGAGGACCTGGTCGCACGGCGCAACGCGCTGCGCCTGGGCTTGTTGCTGACGGCAACCCTGACCTTGCCCGCCGCGGCCGGCATGATTGCCAGCGCGCCTTCGTTGGTGGCGTTGCTGCTGCCAACCGGCATGGCGCAGGGCCCGCTACCGATGTTGCTGGCGTGGTTCGCCTGCGTGATCGTATTCGGCGCATGGAACGCACTGCTTGCACGCTATGCCTACGCGGCTGGCAACACGCTGCTGCCAATGCGCTACGAGTTGGCGGGCAGTGGACTCAACGCGTTCGCCTTGCTGCTGGTACCGGCGCTGAGTGGCATCGCCGGTATCGCCTGGGCAGCGTTGGCCGGTTGCCTGCTCACCGCCTTCCTGTTCCTGCGCCGCTATGCGCTGCTGGCCGACCCCTTGATGCTGCGGCTGCCATTGCTGGCAGCCCTGGTGCTGGCCGGAGCGACGCCGTTGTTCACCTTCGTGCCGGGTGTCTGGATGCAGATGACGGCAGCAGCGCTCTATGGGTTCGCTGTGCTGCTGCTGTTGGGACGCTGGAGTTTGAAGGCGGCCAGGGAGCCGTTGCCCAGGGCGTGATCGGACCGGGCTGGCACCGCATCCGGCAGGTCCGTTCTGTGCGGGCCTGCCGGTAGCAGCGGCGGATGTCACGGATAGTCGATGACCACCAGGTAGCCATTTGCCGAGGGGTGCCAGGTCTGTACGTCGAGCCGGTAGTTCTGCGAGAACACGCGTGCGTTGGAATGACCAGCGGTCGCGGTCAGTGCGTGTCTGGCCAGTACACCGTTGCGGGTTGCGCCACTGTCTGCCGCAAACGGGGCTACGGTCACCTGGGCGCCCAGTGCGGCCAAGGGGCAGTGATCCAGACGCAGTTGTTGCTGGGTGAGGGCTAGGCTGGCCTTGCAGCCGGGGTCGACGATACGACCACTGAAATGGACGGTGCCGGCGCTGGCATGTGCGAGCGAAGTGAGCGAGAGCAGTGCCACACCCAGCATTGAATATCGGCTCATGGCGATTCTCCGCGTTGTGGGGCTCCAGTAAGCACCAATCGACGACCGTCGATAAGAGGCGAATGCAGGTTCTGCCCGCAGGCATCACGCGGTGATCGTGATCAACATCAATCTTGATTTCGCAGTCGCTTCCGTGCCCGCTGCTGGCTGCGAAAGCGCAGGTTTGGCAGTGTCGGCAAGGCAGGCCCGAGTTGCGTGATCCATACCTTTCCCTGCAGCGGTACAGCTGCGGGCAGTGCACGCGCTGTCTTGCTGCAGCGGATTTTTCAATTCGCAAATTTTGTGGAGCAAGTCACGTTCCGCAGCGCTAAGGTGCGCATCGGAGTCAACGGCAATGTCGCTGGCTTTGACACGGAAACAACGCAAGGATGGGCTTGGGTCCGCGCTGTTCCTTGCTGTCTCCGCCGCTCATCACTTCTCAAGGGCTGGATACCGGCAATGCGCACCATCAAATTTCTCCCGCTTCTGGTGCTGGCCGTAGCGCCATTCACTGCCAGCGCCGTCGATGGCACCATCACCTTCAGTGGTGAAGTGACCGACAAGACCTGCACCATCGTCACGCCACAGGGCAAGGATTTCACCGTTACCCTGCCGACGGTATCGAGCAGCACGCTTGCCGCCGCCGGCCAGGTTGCGGGCCGCACACCGTTCTCGATCAATCTGTCGCAGTGCAATCCGGGCAATGTAGCCACCTACTTCGAACCAGGCGCCACCGTCGACCTGGGCAGCGGGCGCCTGAACAATGCCGCCGCAACCAGTGCTGCGACCGAGGTACAGCTGCAATTGCTGGGCAGCAACAGCCTGTTCCTGCCCGTGGTGAGCGCCGGTGCCGGCAGCACCCAGGCCAATTCGCAATGGGTGACGGTCAATGCCGGCGGTACCGCGGACCTGAACTACTTCGTGGAGTACTACGCTACCGGTGCGGCGACGCCCGGTGAGGTCAGCAGCAGCGTGAAGTACACGATCATCTACAACTGATCGTTGCCGCTTGCAGCAGCGATTGCTTGCAGGTTGGCTGCTGCGGGCTTTCCGGGGTGTGCATTCCGTGACCAGATCTATCTCGATGGTAGTGCTATGCCTTGGGCTGATGCTGCCTGCGCAGTTGGTGGCCGGGGTTGTGGTCAACGGTACGCGGGTGATCTACCCGGCGCAGGCGCGTGAGGTCACGGTGCAGCTGGACAATGTGGGGGACGCACCGTCGCTGGTGCAGGCCTGGGTGGATGCGGGCGACCAGACGCAGACCGCCGAGAACAGCGATGCGCCCTTCATGCTGACGCCGCCGATCAGCCGCGTTGAGTCCGGCCGCAGCCAGGCACTGCGGCTGGTGTTCACCGGTGCCGATCTGCCAGCGGATCGCGAATCGGTGTTCTGGCTCAACGTGTTGGATGTGCCGCCCTCGCCACAGGCGGGTGGGGAAGGACAGAACTATCTGCAGGTGGCCTTTCGGTCGCGGATAAAGTTGTTCTATCGACCAAAGGGCCTGCTGGGTACTGCCAACGATGCGCCGCAGGCGCTGCGCTGGCAGTACCGGGACGGGCAGCTGCGGGTCAGCAACGCCACCGCCTATCACGTGACCCTGGCCGAAGTTTATGCGCTGGATGCGGCTGCCGAACGTGTGTTGGAACGCCAAGGCAGGATGGTCGGCCCGCAGCAGAACCTGCAATTCGACAGCAGCGAAAAGGTCGAGCGGGTGCGCTTCATCAGCATCAACGACTACGGCGGGCGGGTCGAGCACACCGCCAACGTCGACGCTGGCGGTTGAGGCCGGAGCCAGGTGCCAAGGTGGCCATGGATGCGCTGTCGTGCGCAATCGTCCTGAAGGAATAGCAGTGTGAGCCAGAGCAGATGGGGCACGTCAATCCAGCCGATTGCGACACGCCGGCCGATGCTGTTCGTGCCGCGTTTGTGCCTGGTGGCCGGCACCCTTTGCCCCGCTGCGGCGATGGCGGCACCAGCAGCAACATCCAATCCTGGCGCGCAGATGCTGCTCGCGCAGGGTGTGACTGGCAGAGCACCGGTGCCTGCACCTGCACAGTTCGACGCTGATTTCCTGTCCGGGCAAGGCCAGCGGGTTGATCTGTCGGCTTTCAGCCATGGCAACCCGATGCTTGCCGGCAGCTACCGGGTGGACATCTATGTCAACGGCCGCTGGCAGGGGCGGCGCGACCTGCAGTTCAAGGCCAACGCGGAAGGCGTCGTCGACGCATGCCTTGGCATTGCATTGCTGGAAGAGCTGGGGGTCGATAGCGCGCGTCTACAGGCCGCGCCGCAGGCGGATACCGCGGCCGCGGCGGAAGATTGCGTGCAGTTGGCGCAACGCATGGCCGATGCCTTTGGCAGCTACAACAGCGCCGACCTGCGTTATGACCTGAGCATTCCCCAGGCATTCCTGCGTCGTGAGGCGCGCGGCTACGTCAATCCTGCGCTATGGGACCGGGGCATCAATGCGGCCTTCATCGGCTACAGCATCAATGCGATGGACAGCGATATCCGCCTCCCGGGGGGAGACCGCAATCGCACGGCCTATCTCGGCTTGAACATGGGCTTGAACATGGGCGGCTGGCAGTTGCGACAGGATGCCAACCTGACCTGGAACCAAGCCGTTGCCGATGGCAGCCATTGGCAGCGGATCGCGACGTATGCGCAGCGTGGCTTCCCGCAAGTGCGCGGAATGCTGACCATCGGCGAAGCCTTCAGCAATGGCGAACTGTTCGATTCGGTGGGCTATCGCGGTATCAGCCTGGCCAGCGATGACCGCATGCTGCCCGATGCGCTGCGCGGCTACGCGCCGGTGGTGCGTGGCATTGCCGAGACCAATGCGCGGGTGGAAATCCGCCAGAACCAGCAGCTGATCTATTCGGCCACGGTTTCACCGGGCAGCTTCGTCATCGAGGATCTCTACCCGACCGGTTATGGAGGTGACCTTGAGGTCACGGTGGCCGAGGCGGACGGTCGCCAACGGCAATTCAAGGTGCCATTCGGTTCGGTGCCGCAGATGCTGCGCCCGGGAGTGTCGCGCTATGCATTGATTGCGGGGCAGGTGCGCGACGCGCGCCTGCTGGATGAGCCGTGGCTGCTGCAGGGAACATACCAGCGTGGTATCGGCAACCAGCTCACGCTCTATGCCGGTAGCGTGCTGAGCGAAGGCTATGCGTCTGCGCTGTATGGCGCAGGTGTGGCCACGCGATGGGGCGCGTTTGCCACCGATGTCACCCACGCCCGCAGCCGTCTGCAGCGCCTGGGCAATCGCCAAGGTGCAAGTGTGCGCTTGAGCTACAGCACCTTGTTTGCTGATACCGGTACCAACCTGACCCTGGCCGCGTATCGCTACTCGACGCGTGGCTTCTACAGCCTGCAGGATGCCTTGTACGCGCGTGATGTCATCGATCGTGGGTTCGCCGCGCTGCCGGGCGGACGCCAACGCAGCCAGCTCCAGCTGACCCTGAATCAGCCTTTGGGACAGCGCTGGGGGGCCTTGTACCTGACCGGCGCAGTGCGTGATTTCTATGACGTGGCGGGGACGAGCACGCAATATCAGTTGGGCTACAACAACACCTGGCGATCACTGAACTTCGGTTTCTCCGCGTTGCGCAGCGAACAGGGGCCGAACGCTGAGAAGGACACCCACTACCTGTTGAGCGTGAGCATGCCGCTGGGCCGAAAGGCGGGGCCGTTGGCTGTCAGTGCGGATCTGGGCATGGGCGACCGTGGTCGCTATGACAGCAGTCGACTCGGCATCACCGGTAGCCTGGGCGTGGACAACAGCTTCAGCTATGGCCTGGCGCTGTCGGACAGTCGCGATGGCGGTGGCAGCAGCATCGCCGATGCCGGTTATCAGGGCCGTTATGCTGCCTTGACTGCGTCCTACGGTCAGTCCAGCGACTTCCGGCAGTTCTCGCTGGGAGCGACCGGCAGCCTGGTTGCCCACGCGGGAGGGGTAACGCTGACCCCGCAGCGCGGTGACACCATGGTCGTGGTGCAGGCCGATGGCGCACGCGATGCGCGCCTGACCAATGCCAGTGGTGTACGCATCGATGGCCGCGGTTTCGCGGTTGTGCCGTATGCCGCACCGTACCGGCTCACCACGGTAACGCTTGATCCGCAGGATATGTTGCGCGGGGTGGAGCTGGAGAGCAGCAGCCAATCGGTGGCGCCGTATGCCGGTGCGATCAGCTTCCTCCGTTTTGAAACCCGCAAGGGCCGGGCGGTGTTGATGCAGCTGCGTGATGGTGATGGCCAACTGCTGCCGTTTGGGGCACAGGCCCGTGACGCGCAGGGCCAGCCGGTGGGCATGGTCGGGCAGGCCGGGCGTCTGTATGTGCGTAGCGAACAGGATGCCGGCCATCTGCAGCTTGTCTGGGGTGAAGGTGCCACTCAGAGCTGCGGTATCGACTATCAGCTGCCTGCGGTGGATGAGGCCGAGCCCATGGGGTTCGTCAAGGTGGAGACAATATGTCGTTGATCCGTGGAATTTGCCGCAGTCACGCGGCGGTGGCCCTGGGTCTTGCAGGGGCGTTGCTGGTGCCGACAGCGCAAGCCGCATGCGCGTTGAACTCCGGTGCTTTCGTGCCGCAGGACGTGCAGATGGATATGGGGCAGGTGGTGATACTGCCGGGTCTTCCGGTAGGTGGCGTGATCAAGGAACTGGTGGTCAACATCGATCAGCGTGATCGTGTCGCGCAATGCACCGGCTCCGGCAGCGCCAATGGGCGATACATCAACGCCGCGCAGCAGACCTTGCTGGCGGGCTTCAGCAACGTCCATGCGACCGATGTTGCTGGCGTGGGTATTCGTGTCTACCGTGACTCCGGCACCATCCAGACCTTCTATCCACATACGTTGGCGCTGAATACCAACGGGGCGGTGAACCTGGTCGGTGGTACGTTCCGGGTGGAGTTGATCAAGACCGCAGCCATCACTGGCTCAGGGTTGATCGCTCCCAGTGGCAGGTTCACCACGTATTACTTCGATGGGGATGGCCCGATCAAGCCGGTGCTGGTCTCAACCTTCAGGGGTTCCGGAACCACCGTGGTCAACCCCACCTGTGTGGTGGAGGCAGGGAGCCGGAACATCGTGGTCGAGTTTGGATCGGTACCCGCCAGCACCTTCAGTGGGGTCGGTACGCGCGCGGTCGATCGCGATTTCGATATCCACCTGGAGTGCCAGGGCAGCAACGTCGCCCAGTACCAGAGCAGGATCGGCATTCGCTTGGATGCGATCCAGGACAGCTCCAATCTGCCGGGTGTCCTGCCCTTGGCTGCCGTCGCGGACGCGGCAGGCGGCATCGCCATCGAACTGGTGCAGCGCAATGGCAGCGCGGAGAAAACAGTGCGGTTTGCCGAGAACATCGACCTGGGGGCCAGCGTGGCGGGTAGCAGCAGCTTCAGCCTGCCGCTGCGTGCCCGTTACATCCAGACCCGGGCCGGCAGGGTGACGCCCGGCAAGGCCAACGGCACGGCGACGTTCACCATCCAATACAACTAGGTCGTGCCGGGCAGGACTGCATCGATGCCGGCCGGCGGCGGGAGCGGCCGGGTTACGGTGGTAGTGCGCGCAGCTGGCATTGGGCTGTCGGCAGCTGGGCGATGGCGTAGATTCTTCGCCTCGTTCTAGAATGCCGACTTGCCATGAACGGGGGCGCTGCATGGGGATGCACGTCGATACCAGTTGCATCAATTGTGATCGCGCCACCGGCGGTCCTGAGCAGAAGTACTGCCCGAACTGCGGCCAGCCGACGCCGGCGCACCGCATCGACTGGCATTTCCTGGGCCATGAGTTGGAGCACAGCGTGCTGCACATGGACCGGGGCATTCTGTATTCGCTGAAGCAGCTGATGCTGCAGCCGGGCAGGTTGCTGCGCGATTACATCGAAGGGCGGCGTGGCAACCAGGTCAAGCCGCTGCTGCTGATCACGATGATGGCGGCGGCGGTGGTGCTGTTGAATCGGCTGATTACCGGCGGCAGCATGATGGATACCGGTGCAAGTGAAGCAATGGCGACCGCGCAGGCAGTGCCTGCCGAGGTACTGCGGGTGATGGCCGCCTATCGCACGGTCGGGGCGTGGATCGACTCCCATTTTGCCGCGTTCACATTGATGTTGCTGCCCATTGAAGCGCTGGTGTTCTGGCAGGTGTTCCGCCGCTACAGCCAGCTGAATTACCCCGAATGGCTGGTGATGATCACGCTGCTGACCGTGCAGACATTCGTCATCTGGTCGGTTCTGGTGCTGCTGCACCGTTGGCTGCCGCATGCGCAGCTGATGGCGGCGTTGCTGGGGATGATCTACGCCGCCGTCTCGCTGGTGCAGTTCTTCCAGGATCGAGCGGTGTGGTCGACGATATGGCGAACCGCGGTATCGCTGGCCTTGTTCTCGCTGATCAGTTCGTCTGCGGTCATGGCAGCTGCGTTGGTCGTGATGCGGGTCGGATGACCCGCGCACGTTCGGGTTGAGCCGCGACCGCGATCATTCCAGCGCGTAGCGCAGCACGAACAGGCTCGCCACCAGCCATACCGCCGGGTGTACTTCGCGCCAGCGGCCGGTGCCTGCCTTCAGCGCCGCATAGGCGATGAAGCCGAAGGCCAGGCCGTTTGCAATCGAGTAGGTGAACGGCATCGCCAGCGCACACAATGCGGCGGGCACAGACTCGGTCAGGTCATCCCACTTCACTTCCACCAGCTCGCGCAGCATCAGCCCGGCGACGAACAGCAGTGCCGGTGCGGTGGCATAGGACGGCACCATTGCCGCCAGCGGCGAGAACAGCAGCGCAGCCAGGAACAGCGCTGCAACCACCAATGCGGTCAGGCCGGTTCGACCGCCGACCTGCACGCCGGAGGCGCTTTCGGCAAAGGCGGTGGTGGAGCTGGTGCCCAGCAGGGAGCCGGCGACAATCGCGCTGCTGTCTGCCAGCAAGGCGCGGCTGAAACGCTTCTTGCCGTCCGCCAGCTTCAACAGGCCGGCGCGTCCGAGCACGCCATACAGCGTGCCGGTCGCGTCGAAGACTTCCACCAGCACGAATACCAGCACCACCTGCAGCAGCACCGCCAGCGGCGCGCCGCCGTCGTGGTGCAGCAGCCCTGGCAGGTCCAGTTGCAGGAAGGTCGGGGCCAGGCTTGGCGGCAGCGAGACGATGCCCTGGTACTGCACCGAGCCGATTGCCCAACCAATGCCGGTGACGGCGAGAATGCCGATCAGGATCGCACCGCGCACCTTGCGTGCTTCGAGAATGGCGATCAGCAGGAAGCCGGCCAGTGCCAGCAGCGGCGGTGCGGTATTGAGCGGGCCGAGCGTGAGCATGGTGTCTTCATTGGCGACGATCACATTGGATTTCTGCAACGCGATGATGGCCAGGAACAGACCGATGCCGGCAACGATGGCCGAGCGCAACGAGGCGGGAATGCCGGCCACCAGCCAGGCGCGGATGCCGGTCAGCGAGAGCACCCAGAACACGATGCCGGAAATGAACACCGCCGCCAGCGCCTGTTGCCAGGGCAGGCCGGCGGCACCGACCACAGTAAAGGCGAAGAAGGCATTCAAGCCCATGCCCGGGGCCATGCCGACCGGGAAGTTGGCGGCCAGCGCCATCACCGCCGAGCCGATTGCTGCCGCCAGGCAGGTCGCCACGAACACCGCGCCCGGATCCATGCCGGTAGTGCCGAGGATTTCCGGGTTGACGAAGACGATGTAGGACATCGTCAGGAAGGTGGTGATGCCGGCCAGCACTTCGGTGCGGACGCTGGTGCCGTGCTGTTGCAGTTTGAAGATTCGGTCTAGCAGGGACATGGGGGGATTCCGTGGATTGCAGGCTGTGCCTCTCGCCGGCGGAGAGGGTTCGGGAGCATGAGCAGGAGCGCCGCTGCAGGAGCTGTGGCTGCCGGTACAGCCCGAGCGCGCCGAGCTTGCCGTCCCTTCTCCCGCTAGCGGGAGAAGGTGCCCCGAAGGGGCGGATGAGGGGGCTTCACCCACTCTTGAGCTCTTCCAGCTCTTTAATCAATGCAAGGCGATGTCGGTTCCCGTGCAGAGCTTGCCCTCACCCCAACCCCTCTCCCGCAGGCGGGAGAGGGGCTAAAGCGGTGTCCTGCGCCTGCTTTGGGCACCGCAAAAGCAGACGGCCGCACTGGGCGGCCGTCTGTCGGGTATTACTTCAGTGCCTTGAAACGCAGGCGCTTGGGACCGGCATCGTCGCCGAGGCGACGCTTCTTGTCCTCTTCGTACTCGCGGTAGTTGCCCTGGAAGAACTCCACGTGCGAGTCACCTTCGAAGGCGATGATGTGCGTGGCGATGCGATCCAGGAACCAGCGGTCATGCGAAATGACGAAGGTGTTGCCCGGGAACTCCAGCAATGCATCTTCCAGTGCACGCAGGGTTTCGATGTCCAGGTCGTTGGACGGTTCGTCGAGCAGCAGCACGTTGCCACCCTGCAGCAGGGTCTTGGCCATGTGCAGGCGGCCACGCTCACCACCGGACAGCGAGCCCACCAGCTTCTGCTGGTCCTGGCCCTTGAAGTTGAAGCGGCCGATGTAGGCGCGCGACTGGATCTCGACACCGTTGATGTTGAGGATGTCCAGACCGCCAGCGATTTCCTGGAACACGTTGTGGTTGCCGGTCAGCGCATCGCGGCTCTGGTCGACGTAGGACAGCTTGACGGTCGGGCCGACCACGATCTCGCCCGAGTCCGGCTTTTCCTGGCCAGTGATCATCTTGAACAGGGTCGACTTACCGGCACCGTTCGGGCCGATGATGCCGACGATGGCACCCGGCGGGATGATCATCGACAGGTTGTCGATCAGCAGGCGCTCGCCGAACTTCTTGGAGACGTTCTTGAACTCCATCACCGAGTTGCCCAGGCGCTCGCCCGGCGGGATGAAGATTTCATTGGTCTCGTTGCGCTTCTGGTAGTCAACGCTCTGCAGTTCTTCCAGGCGGGCCAGACGGGCCTTGCCCTTGGTGCGGCCACCCTTGGCGTTCTGCCGCGACCACTCCAGTTCCTTCTGGATCGCCTTCTGGCGGGCCTTTTCCTGGTTGTCTTCCTGCTTCAGGCGCTCGTCCTTCTGCATCAACCATTCGGTGTAGTTGCCCTTCCACGGAATGCCGCGACCGCGGTCCAGTTCCAGGATCCACTCGGCGGCGTTGTCCAGGAAGTAGCGATCATGGGTGACGGCCACCACGGTGCCGGTGTAGCGCGCCAGGAACTGTTCCAGCCATTCCACCGACTCGGCGTCCAGATGGTTGGTCGGTTCGTCGAGCAGCAGCATGTCCGGCTTCTGCAGCAGCAGGCGGCACAGCGCCACGCGGCGCTTTTCACCACCGGACAGGTTGCCGATCACCGCATCCCACGGCGGCAGGCGCAGCGCGTCGGCGGCCACGTCCAGCTGGTTTTCCAGGGTGTGGGCATCGCCGGCGGCCAGGATGGCTTCCAGCCGTTCCTGTTCCTTGGCCAGTGCATCGAAGTCGGCGCCTTCCTCGGCATAGGCGTCGTAGATCTTGTCCAGCGCGGCTTGGGCCTGCAGCACTTCGCCCACGCCTTCTTCAACCGCTTCACGCACGGTCTGGGCCGGGTCCAGGCGCGGTTCCTGCTCCAGATAGCCGACCTTGATGCCGGCCTGCGGGCGGGCCTCGCCCTCGAAATCGGTGTCCACGCCGGCCATGATCTTCAGGACGGTGGACTTGCCGGCGCCGTTCAGGCCCAACAGGCCGATCTTGGCGCCCGGGAAGAACGACAGCGAGATGTCCTTGATGATCTGCCGCTTGGGCGGGACCACCTTGCTGACGCGGTTCATGGTGTAGATGTATTGCGAGGACATGACGTCTCCGTAGCGCACGCCTGCACCCGGTCCGGGGGGACAGGGCGCAAAGCAAAAGGGAATCGCTCATTATAACCGCAACCCCTGATGCCCGGCTTGACGGTGGCTGCCCTTGCTGATTTATGAATGGGAAAGGCCGTAACCGTTTCCAGCCGGAAACTGTTCAGATGAAGTGAGCATTATGGAAACCGTCCACCAACCCAGTGAGGGCCACCCATGAAGATGAACCGCTTAGCTGTCGCAGCGATGACCACCCTGCTGGCATTTGGTGCCACCGCCCCGGCCTTTGCGGCAGGTGACCGCGACGACCACGACCGTGGCCGCCATGGCTGGGATGACCGTGGCAGGGGCCATGATCGCGGCCGTGGCCACGGCCATGATCGCCACGACCGCCGTGACGACCGTCGTCATTACAGCAATGGTTACCGCGAGGGCTACCGCGATGCCCGCTACAACGACCGCCGCTACTACGCGCCGCCGCGCGTGGTGTATCGCCCGTATGGCTTCGAACGTGGCCACCGGTACAGCATTACTACGGCGGCCCGGTCTATGTGGTCAATGACTACGACCGTTACCACGTGCGCCGCCCGCCCTACGGCCACCGCTGGATCCGCGATGACCGCGGCAACATGCTGATGGTGGCCATCGCCACCGGCATCATCGCCGACATCGTGTTCAATCACTGATCGTCGGCGGGCTGGGTAACATGAAAAAAGGGCGCATCCATTGGATGCGCCCTTCTCCATTCCGGGCAGGCCATCACTCGGGAGGCATGCCCAGGCAGCTGCCCCGTTCCGCACCGGTGCAACTGGCCGGCTGCCTTAGGCCGCCCTCGCTGATCGAGATCAACGGGTTGGCGACATCCGGCAGCGGAGCAGGGCCGCGCGGCAAGCTGGCGGCGACCAGCTGTGCTGCCAGTGCCGCAGCCTGGGGGGATGTGCCGGCCACCTCGAGTTGGCCACCCTGGTAGTGGATGTCGTAGTTGCCCAGGCGGGCGCCAATGGCATCGCTGGCGAAGATGGCGTACCTGCCCGGCCGGGCTGACGCCTCGCTACCGGCACTGAGCAAACGCACGCTATCGACGGTATCGCCGTTTATCAGCCCGTCCACCGTGTAGCCATGCAGGGGCAGGCTCTGTCCTATCCACTTCCACGTGTCGGTGGCGGTGATGGTCAGGCCGGCCTTGCCGATGGACAGGGTGCCGTCGACATAGGTGATGTCGTAGTTGGACAGTCCAGTGCCGTCGGCGTTGCCGGCGGTAATGGTGTAGTCACCGACAGTGGCGGTGGCGGCTGTGCCGGTGCTGCCGAGGTCGACCGAGGACACGCTGTCACCGTTGACCAGCCCATTGCTGGTGAAACCATCGAGGCCACCGGTCTGCCCGTAGGTCTTGCCACCGTTGTTGGCGGTGATGGTCAATGCCTTGGGGTCAACCCATAGCTCGCCTTGCACGAAGGCAAGGGCATATCTGCTGGTCCCGGCATTCAGTGTCCCCGCGGAGACATCAAGGGCATACGGGGTCGCCTTCACCCCGGCGGTCGCTGATGCGCCTGTGGAAGCCAGCAAGGGAGTGCCGGTTATCAGGTCGGCGACGCTGTCGCCCAGGTAGGCGCCGGTGACACCTGTCATGGCGCCGGCAATGGAAAAGGCATTGCTTGGATCGATGCTGCCGCCATAGATCTTGCGCAGCGTGTTTGCGGTGATCGTCAGTGTCGGCTGCCAGGCGAACAGGTACCTGTTGTCGGAGCCCGTTGCATGTGTGAAGGCGGCGGTGTTCCACACCGCGGTATTGCCGCTGTCAAGGCCGCCAAATACATGGTTCTGGAACGGAGATGCCAGGTAGACCTGCCAGCGACCCTGGCCGGTCAAGGCAATGGCGCTGCTGCCGAAGCGGTTGTCGAAAACACCGGCGGTGGCCAGGTCCACATTCGCCGCGCGTATCTGGCCGTCCAGGCGCAGCCCTGCATCCGCATCCACCTGCAGATTGCCGGTGGTGGTGGTATTGCCCAACTGCATGCTGCCAGCGCTGCTGATACTCGCCGAGGCGGCATTGATATCCATCCGCCCGCCAAAGTGGTTGCCTGCCTGTCCAAGTTGGATGCCGCCGTTGGCCTGGAACTGGCTGCTGCCGGCAATCCGCAGGGCTGCGGTTTGTTGGATGGTACCCAGTGAGGTTGCGATCAGATTGCCGCCGATGCGGCTATCGCCAAGCCGCAGTTCCTGGCCCTGCACAGTGGCGTCGCCACTCACGATGGCGTTGTCGAGGACAAGCGAAGTGCCCGCGTCTGCGTCCAGATTTCGGGCGTTGACGGCCTGCAGATTCAACCCGGCATCGGCATGGATCTGTACATCACGGCCATCGATCTGCACCTGGCCATCCAGGCGGTTGTCTGCATGCCGCAGGGTGATGTCACCGGTGGCGCGCAGGTCGGCCGTGCGGCCAACGGACATCTGTGCCTGCTGCTGGATGCTGCCGCCGCTGTCCAGGTGCAAGTCACGGCTGGCATGCACCATGCCCAGCGTGAGGTCGCCCGCCGCCACGCGCACGTCCCGCCCGGACAGGCTGGTCACGCCGGTGAACCGGTTGCTGGTGCTCTCCAGCAGCAGGTCGCCCTGCCCGGCGCCCAGCAGCGTGGTACCCGACTGGATGCGGCCGGCCTGCTGTTCGACATTGTTTCGGGAGGAGACCAGCGACAGGCTGTTGGCGGTGATGTCGCCGCCGATGCGGATGCCCTCCACGCCGGTGATCGACACCTGGCTGCCAGTGAGCGCGGTAGCCGTGCGCACCTGTCCAGCACTGGACAGAAGACTCAGCAGGTTGGTGCCGGTGTTGACCGCCGTACCCCCCAGGTCGATATCGCCAGTGGTCACCAGCTGCACGGCACCATTGCTGCCGTTGCGCAGGCTTTCTACATCCAGGTCGCCGTCCGCCCTGAGCAGGATGGACTGGCCCTCGACCGCAATCACGCCATCGAACGCGTTGCCCGGAGCGTCCAGCTGCACGTTGCCACTGGCCGCCAGGTCGCTGCGTCCCTGCACGTTTACCACAGCGTTCTGCAGCAGGTTGCCTGCGTGGGCCGTGGCGCGCAGGTCGCCTGTGGCGTTCACTCCGGCCAGGGTGAGCCCACCGGCGCTGTCGATGCGGATGTCATGGCCCGACAACTGCACGCCAGCAGCGAATGTGTTGTTCACGTTGTCCAGCACCACATCACCCGTGGCGTTGAATACGGCCGTACCCGCCACCGCCAGCGCAGTGCTCTGGGTGATGCCGGCACCGCTCTGCACCTGCAGGCTGGCCGCCTGCACGGAACCCAGGTGCACGCCGCGCCCGCTGAGCCGGGCCGCGCCCGCCGTCGTGACGGAGCCAAGATTCAGTGCGCTGTCGGCACTGAGGGTGATGTTGCTGCCTGCGGCGCTGACCGCGCCTCCGAACTGGTTGGTGCCATCGCCCAGCACGATGTCGCCCGTTGCGGTCCAGGTGCTGGCACTGTCGATGCCGACGGCACCGGTCTGGCTGATGTTGCCGCCCGTGGCGGTGACCGTGCTGGTCTGGCCCAGTGCCACGCTATCCAGCCTCACCGCTTCGCCGGTCAAGGCCGTGGACTGCGCCATGGTGGCATCACGCAGGGTGAGCAGGGCTCCGGCGCTTGCCTGCAGTGTCGTTGCGTCTACGCCGGATAGGGTGAGCGCGCCGAGGCCGCTGATCTGGACGGTATTGCCGCTCAGCGCCACATCCCCCATGAACTGGTTGGCGGTGTTCTGCAGGGTGATGTTACCCAGCGAGGTGAAATCCGCGTTTCCACCCACGTAGTAGCGCGCCGACTGGGTGAGGCTGGTGACGCTGTCGATGGACAGGTTGTTGCCGATATTCAGTGCGGCGGTGGATATCGCATTTCCGGACAGGGACAGGTCATGCAGACGCATGAAGCCCCCCGTGGTGCCTTGCAGGGCCGCGCTACCTGCCGCGTTGATGGCCAGGGTATCGCCATTGTCGGTGGTGCCGTTGAGCGGCCCGTTGATCCTGACCGAGCCAGCCGTGCTGGTCAGCGCCACATCGCCCTGCACGCGGCTGTGGCCCAGGTCGAGATTGCCTTCCGTGGTGATGTCGGCCGCCAGCTGGGTTTCCGCTGCGGTGATGGACGACAGGGACCCGATGGTGCTGATCGCCCCAAGGTGCACGGTGCCGGCCGCAGCATCGAGGCTCAGCGCGTGCGGTCCATTCAGGGTGCCGTAGAACGACAGCCCACCGAGGGTGCTGCTGAGGCTGGTATCCCCCTCGAGTAGCAGCGCGCCGGACCAGGACTGCGCACCCCGTGTGACGAGGTTCTGCGGCAGGTAAAGCGTGGTGCCGCTGGCAAACAGTGATCCGACATCGATGTTGCCGAAGCGCAGCGTGCCATCGGCAACGACCTGGGCCGCGCCGCCGGCCTGCAGCGTGACCGCCCCGCCGAACACGTTGCCGCCCCTGCCCAGCGTGATGCCGTTGGTGGCGGTGAAACTGCTGGTGGTGTCGACATTGATGGCGGTGGCCGTGCTCTGGGAAATGCTGCCGCCGCTGCTGATCGCCAGCGCCTGCGCATCCACGTCGCCCAGGATCAGGTTGCCCTGGTTGGACAGCTTCACCGTGCCGCCCTTCAGGGCCACGCTGCCGCCGAACTGGTTCTGCGGGTTGTCCAGGGTGATGTCGTCGGCAACATCGAACGTGGCCGCGCCGCCTGCGGCGTAGTGACCGCCCTGCACCAGCCCCCCCTCACTCAGCGTGACAGTCAGCGCACCGCTGCTGTCGATGCCGGCACCGTCGAACGTGCCGCCGTTGATCGCCACGCTGCTGGCGGCGATGGTGCCATCCACGACGATGTCGCCACCCTGCAGGTGCAGCGCATCCGTCGATTGGAAGGGCCCCCCCACGTGGATGTCACCGCTGGTGCTGGCCAGCGTCGCCGCGCCGGTCGCGTTGAGCGCGCCCTGCAGGTCGATGTTGCCCACGGTGGAAATGCTGCCGCCCAGCTGGGTGGCACCCGTGCCGGTGCGGGTGAGGCTGGCCAGCACGCTGCTGCCGCCCACGCGGCCCCCCAGGATGGCGAGTTCATCGGTATCAAGCGTGAGCGCCCGTGCCGTGCCATCACTGTCGACGGTACCTGCCAGGCTGATGGTCTGGTTACCGCTGCTGGTGATCGCCACGTCGGCGCCAAGCCTGACGTTGCCCGACAGGCCGATGGCACCGCTGCTGGTGACATTGCCGTTGAGCATGGTGGTGCCAGTGCCCAGGGTCTGCAGCGAGGACAGCGCCGTTGCGCTGCCCACCGCGGCACCGAAGGTTTTGGTGCCTGCGGTGTCGACCGTCATCGCGTGTGCGCCATCCACGGTACCGTTGAAGGACACCGCGCCGCCCGACGTACTGGACAGCATCATGCTGCTGCCCAGCGTCACCGGGCCGGTGTAGGACTGGGCACCGGTACTGGTCACGTCGCCGCCCAGGGTGATTGCACTGCCGCTGGCCGCCAGACTGTCCACATTGAACGCGCCCAGGCGGAGGGCTCCGCTGCTGCCCAGTTGCAGCGTCCCGCCGCCGCCACTGACGGTGCCGCCGAACTGGTTGCCGCTGTTATTGAAGTTGAACCCGGCCAGGCGGCCATCGCTGCCCGCCAGACCCGTGAGGGTGGTCGTCCCGCCGATGATCAGCGTGCTGGTCTGGCCCACGTCCGTCGTGGATGTGAGCAGCAGGTTGCCATCCACCTTGCCGCCCAGCCGGGTGATGGTATTGCTGCTGCTGTTGAGCGTAGCGTGGCCCGTGGTGTTCACGGTAACGGCTCCCTTCAGGGCGCCGGAGGTCTGCCCGATCTGCTTCCCGCTGAGCGCGATGGTGGTGCTGTTGAGCGTCGCCGCCAAGTCGAGGGCATTGTCGCTGACCAGTGAAATGGAGCCGGCGGTCGCGGTCCCCCGGGCGGACAGCGCGCTGCTGGTGCTGGTGATCGAACCCGCCGTGGTGCCGCTGCCGAAATCGATGTTGGCTGGCGCGTTCGTCCTGAAGTCCAGGCTGCCCCCGTAGATGCCCTGCGCCTGCACCACACCGGTGGAGTTGATGCCGAAGAAGAACGTTCCCGATTGCACCATCGACTTCATGTCCACCGATGCGGCGGACAGGTAGCCGGTGTTGTTGATGGCCGAGGCGGCCACCCCGCCAGCGCTTTGCGCCGTGAGCATGTGCTCCCAGGTGCCCGCGTCGTTCGCGGAGGGAGCGGCGGGCTGCATGAAGATGGAGTTGACGCTGTTGGCGGCCAACAGGCTGGCGGTGCCCGCCGCGTTGATGGTGCCGCTGTTTTCGACGATGGCGCCGATCAGGCTCACGCCGCCGGTGGCGGCGTTGATGGTGCCGCGGTTGACGATGGCACCGGGCGTGCCCGAGCCGGTGAAGGTCCACATCGCCGGCAGCGACGCGCTTTCACTCACATCCAGGTTGGACATGATGGGCGGCAGCGATGTGGCCAGCAGCCCACCCACGTTGATCGTGCTTCCGCCGTTGAACACGATGCCGTTGGGATTGACCAGGAAGACGTTGCCGACCGAGGACAACGATCCGTTGATGACAGAGGCGGCACCGGAAATGATGTTGATCGACCCCGCCGCGGTGCTCGGCATGTCGAAGGTCACCGAGCTGCCCTGGGCGATATCGAATCCCGTCCAGTTGATCAGCGAGACCTTGCCGTTCTGGCTGATGACCATCGTGCTGCCGTTCTGGCTCATGGTGGCGCTGTTCTGCACCGGCGCGAAGCCGGTCGGCAGGTCGGCGGCCTGCACGGCCGGCGCCATGGTGGCGAAAACTGCAGTGGCCAGCAGCGAGGGCAGCAGGCGTCCGGCGCGCGTGCTGCGCGTCGCAGGGCGTTGCGGTGCGTTGGCGAATTCGGCGGCGACCTGGATCTGGCCGAGGGCGGCGTTGAAGACAAGGCGGTAGATGCGGTTCATGTCGATGTCCTCAGAACGTGCTGCTGATGCGCGCCCAGTACTGGGTGCTGCGTTGGTCACTGCCGATGTAGCTGCCGGTGGGTTTGGCCGCGCTCATGTCCAGACGCAGCTCCGGTTTCCAGGGCAGGCGCAGGCCTATGCCCAGACCGGCGCCTTCCAGGGTGACGGGCAGGGCGCCCTGGCGCCGGTTGGCTGCGGCCGGCGAACTGCGTCCCCAGTCATAGAACAGATTCACTTCGAGCAGGTCGCCCCAGCGCCGCCCATCGAACGGTGAAGGCGTATCGGCAAAGCCCGGGGCGCTGAGCTGGTACTCGAAGCTGGCCTGCACACCGCGATCATCCAGCGCGCTGGACAACGGGTAGGCGCGCACGCTGGTGGGGCCGCCGATGCTGAACTGTTCCAGCGGGGTAAGCGCATCGTCGGTGAACTGTGCGCTGCCGCGCAGCAGCAGTCGCTGGTTGCCGGGTAGCGCCTGCAGGCGGGCAAGCTGGGCGCGCACGATCCAGAAATAGGCGGTATGCGAGGGATACAGCCAGTTCAATGCCGGCGATTCGTCGTTGATCGACTTGCGCACCGACACCTGTGCCAGGTTGATGCCGCGCCAGCGCTGGTCGGTATGGCGCAGGCTCAGCCCGGCATCGATCACGTCAAAGGTATGCCGCGACAACTCCATGCCCAAGGCATCCAGCGTTGACTGTTCGTGCACCCAACGTGCCGAAGCCTGTACCTGCAGGTTGCTGCGCTGGATGAACTTCCAGTCACTGCCGGCGTAGAACAGGGTGGTGGGCCCGGTCAGCTGCATGGCCGCGAGCGGCCCGTTGTTGATCTCCATCTCGCTGCGGCTGACGCCGGCGGTGGCGCTGAGGCCCGCAACCTTGGACGAGGGGATGCTCAATGACAGGGCGGCTTGCCAGCTGTCGGCCGGGTCCAGTCCGTAGCCCAGACTGGCGGCCAGCACATCGCCCGCGCCCAGTGCGTTGAAGGCGCTGACGCCCAGTTCGGCGCGGTACTTGCCGGTGCTGTCGGTGCCATGGTTGCTCAGCCCGGCAGTGATCTCGTAGGGATGGGCGCTGTCCGCGGCGACGAGGATGATGTCGGTGTCGCCGGGCTCAAGGCCGGGTTGCAGCACCGAGCTGACCGATACGCCGGGCAGGTCACGGGCATACAGCAGGGCGCGTTCGAGTTCCGGCCTGCGCAGGGGGCGGCCGATCAGCGCCAGGCTGCTGGCGCTGAGCTGGTCGTCGCGGTAGCGGCGGCTGCCTTGTACCAGTACCCGTCCTACCCGGCCTTCCATGACCTTCAAGGTCAGGGTCTGGCTGTCACCGATCTGCTGCGGCGGGATATAGGCCACCGATACCAGAAAGCCCGCATCGCGGTAGGTCTGGGTGATGCGGGCGGTGATCTGCTCGATCTGGGCGAAGCTGAGCGCAGCCGGCAGGGTGGGGCTGATTTCGCGCAAGGCCTGGTTGGCTACTGTCTCCACCGAGGCTGTACTGATGCCGTTGTCGGGGTGTTCGCCAACCCCTTCCACGGTGACCCTTGCGACCTGCACGGTGGCGGCCGTCGAATCGGCGGCCTCGGCGGTGCCCGGGTGCGCGAGGGCTGCGGCCAGGACGGCGGCAAGCAAGGCGGCGCTGGCGCGCAGGACACGGGGGGGAATAGGGAGGGTGGTGCTGCCGGGAGCGGGCATCAGTAGGGTAGTCCTTGCGATTCAACGGATTGGCTGGCGACTGAAAAGTCGCGGCCCTACTCTGTTAACCGTCAGAACCCGGGACAGGCGATCACGGAAATCAGGTAATTCCCCCTGTTTGTGATGGATGTCACTTTTTTAGGGTGGACTGCAGGGGCAGCAATCGCTGAATGAATAGGCGGTCCAGCGGCCGGAACGGGCTACAATCGACAGCTCCCTCGCCCCCGTACCAGGAGCTGTGATGTTCCCGCGTGAAGCCCGTATCGAGTCCTACGATCCCGAGTTGGCCAAGGCCATTGCCGATGAGTGCCAGCGTCAGGAAGACCATGTCGAGCTGATTGCCAGCGAGAACTACGCCAGCCCGATGGTGATGGAAGCCCAGGGCAGCCAGCTGACCAACAAGTACGCCGAGGGCTACCCGGGCAAGCGCTACTACGGTGGCTGCGAGTACGTGGACATCGCCGAGAAGCTGGCCATCGACCGTCTGAAGCAGCTGTTCGGCGCCGATTACGCCAACGTGCAGCCGCACAGCGGCTCGCAGGCCAACCAGGCCGTCTACTTCGCCCTGCTGCAGCCGGGCGACACCATCCTGGGCATGAGCCTGGCCCATGGCGGTCACCTGACCCACGGTGCCAAGGTCAATGCCTCGGGCAAGATCTTCAATGCGATCCAGTACGGCGTGAACGAAGCCGGCCTGATCGACTATGACGAAGTCGAGCGCCTGGCGCTGGAGCACAAGCCGAAGATGGTGGTGGCTGGTTTCTCCGCCTATTCGCAGGTCGTCGACTGGGCGCGCTTCCGCGCCATCGCCGACAAGGTTGGCGCCTATCTGTTCGTGGACATGGCGCACGTTGCCGGCCTGGTCGCTGCTGGCGTGTACCCGAGCCCGATCGAACACGCGCACGTGGTCACCTCCACCACCCACAAGACCCTGCGCGGTCCGCGCGGCGGCATCATCATCGCCAAGGGCGCTGGCGAAGAGATCGAGAAGAAGCTGCAGTCGATCGTGTTCCCGGGCATCCAGGGCGGTCCGCTGATGCACGTCATCGCCGCCAAGGCCGTGGCCTTCAAGGAAGCACTGGAGCCGGAATTCAAGGCCTACCAGCAGCAGGTGGTGAAGAACGCCCAGGCCATGGCCACCACGCTGATCGCGCGCGGCTACAAGATCGTCTCCGGTGGCACCCAGAACCACCTGATGCTGGTCGACATGATCGGCAAGGACGTGTCCGGCAAGGATGCGGAAGCCGCGCTGGGCAAGGCCCACATCACCGTCAACAAGAACTCGGTGCCGAATGACCCGCGTTCGCCGTTCGTGACCTCGGGCCTGCGCCTGGGCACCCCGGCCATCACCACCCGCGGTTACCAGGAAGCCGACTGCGTTGCGCTGGCCAACTGGATTGCCGACGTGCTGGACGCCCCGGCCGACGAAGCTGTCATCGCCCGCGTGCGTGATGCAGTCAGCGCACAGTGCCGCAAGTACCCGGTTTACGGCTGACGCGGAGATAACGGGAATGGCGAACAAACGATTGCTCGTATTCCCGTTGTTGTTGCCGCTGATGTCTGGCGGCAACGTTTTTGCCTCTGATCCTGCCAGGTCAACGGAGCTAAAGCCCGCGCCGAACCTGGTCGAACTAAAAATCGATACTTCGGAAAACGGGCAGCCTCTTGGGGTTGCATACGACTCCGTCTGGGGTGTGTGCAGTGTTGGGGCAGTGCAGTTGTTGAGAGGGGATGAGGTGCGGAAGATCGCGGCGAGGCCGCCGGTCGTCACCGACTGTGATCCCGTGCAGCCTTTGTCAAATCCCCGTCAGGCCGAGTATCCGGTGGAGATGATCGAGGCCAATAAGTCTGGTAGCGCACAGGTGGTGGCGCTTATCGATGAAGGCGGGCACGTGATGACGGCGGATGCCGTGTGTGTCAGTGAAGCTGGTTTTGCGGCGTTGGCCGAAAATGTCATCCGCGCGATGCAGTTTGTCCCGGCACGCTGCGGCGTTGACAAGCTCCCGGTAAAGAGCGTGATTATCTTGCCGGTGTCGTACGATGTTCACTACCAACGAACTTTTTTACGCTGAGTCTGCGATGTACTGCCCTTTCTGCCAGCACACTGACACACGCGTGATCGATTCACGCGTTTCCGAAGATGGCGCCACCATCCGCCGCCGCCGTGGCTGCGAAGCCTGTGGCGAGCGCTTCAGTACGTTGGAAACCATCGAGCTCAAGTTGCCGGTCATCGTGAAGAGTGATGGCGGCCGCGAAGCCTTCGATGCGCGCAAGCTGCGGGTTGGCTTTGACCGCGCGCTGCAGAAGCGGCCAGTGTCCGAAGAACGCATCGAGGCGGCAGTACGCGCGGTGGTGCACCAGCTGCGTATGTGCGGCGAACGCGAGGTGCCGTCGATCAAGGTCGGCGGTTTCGTGATGGATGAGCTGCGCAAGCTCGACCATGTCGGCTATGTGCGCTTCGCCTCGGTCTACCGCAGCTTCGAGGACGTGGCGGATTTCCGCGACGAGATCGAAAAGCTCGAGCGTGATCATTCCAGTGACGAGGATCAGCTGCCTCTGTTGGCGCATGCGCGGGCGGAAGCGGCACGGGCAGGCAAGGGCGGCAAGCGCTGACGGGTTGGTTGGCTCGGTAGGGAGGCCGAAGTGGTGACGCAATCAACGGGGCGGCGGTTCTCGCGTAATGGGTTGGTCGTGGCCGCGTTGTGGCTGGCCACGACTGCGCATGCGCAGGAGCGGTCCAGTCCTGCGGATCCGGCTGAGCGCGCCCGGTTGGCCGCGCAGCAGGCTTTCAATGCTGTTGCCGCGCTGGATCAAACGCAGCGCGACCCAACTTCCTGTGTAGGAGATGCCTGTACGCCAGCGATGCTGGCAGGGCGTTATCGTGTCGTCGAAGACGCATTTGCAGGCTCGCTGCTGGAGTTGGGTGTCGGCGGGAACTATGCGTTGCAGCTGGCGTTGTCTCCCTTGCCGCGGAGCTCGAAAGGGCAATGGTCGCTGGAGGACGGCATGCTGTTGCTGCATCCGCGCGATGACCTCGCCAGCACCGTGCAGCTGGTGCCGTATGAAGCCAGGTCAGCCGAGCGCGCGCAGTTGCAGCAGCTGCTTGCCGACCTGCAACAGGCGCATCCGGATCCGGCTGATCGCAGCGGCCAGGGCGAGCTCGAGGAGCTGCAGGCGCAACTGGCAGACACGCACGTAGCAGGCAGGCCGCTGTACGTGAATCTGCTCGATCCAATGAGCGGCGTAGCCAGCGACGGCGTGCAGGTGGTATTGGAACTGGCCCAGGGCGAGCTGGCTGCTGAAGGCGGGTTGGCCGGGGGAAATACCTATCGTTTCCCGTCGCCGGCACCGGGGCAGGTGGTGACTGGCCTGCGTTTGCACTTCTCTGGCATCGGGGCGACGCTGCGTTTGCCGTTACAACCGCCGCTGCGGCCCAGCTACCGGGTGCTGTTCGATGGCTGCGCAGTAGGAATGTGCGAGTCGGAGACGATGGGCATGGTGCTGGAGCAGGCGGAGGGGGGTGTGCGCTTTGCTGCCTGGGGCGTTGGCGTGTTCCAGCGTGTGAACGACTAGTTGTTTGGATGTGCAGGCCGCCGAGCGTGGCCGCGTGAGTTGAATCCGATGAAGATCATCAATCTACAGGACCGGCCCGAACTGTTGCCGGTAATCGCGCTTGCCCATGTGCAGGCCTTCGGCACGTTGTTGCCGGACTGGACGCTGGCCCAGGCCGAGGCCGAGCTGCGTGCGCAGCAGCGCGATGGCATCCCCTGTACGTGGCTTGCCGAAGATGACAGCGGCTGGCTGGGCTCGGTCAGCCTGTTGCATGACGATCACGAACAGATCCGTGGCTGGTCGCCCTGGCTGGCCTCGCTGTATGTAGACGAAGCCGCGCGCGGCAAAGGCGTCGGCGCAACGTTGGTGGCCCACTGCGTGGCGCAGGCGGCGGCGCTGGGTGTGCCGGTACTGTATCTGTATTGCGAAACACCGATGGTGGCGTGGTACCGCAGCCTGGGCTGGCGCGTACATGCCGAGCTGCAATTGGGGCCGTTGGCGATCACCGTGATGGCAACCGATACCGGATCTCCCTGATTTGCCGAAAAGACGGGTGCTGGCACCGGTGCGCATACACTTGGCGCACGGCTACTGCCGAACGGGCAGCACAATCGCAATGAGGTTTTACCGATGAGTCAGTTCACCGCCACCGATCACCTGCTGATGGCTCGCGCGCTACGCCTGGCCGAACGCGCGGCCTGGACCACCCGCCCCAATCCCATGGTGGGTTGTGTCATTGCCCAGGGCGATGAGGTGGTGGGCGAGGGCTGGCATCAGCGCGCTGGCGGCCCGCATGCCGAAGTGTTTGCGTTGCGCCAGGCCGGTGAGCGCGCGCGTGGCGCTACCGCTTACGTCACCTTGGAGCCCTGCGCGCACTATGGCCGCACGCCGCCCTGCGCATTGGCGTTGATCGATGCGGGCGTGGGCCGGGTGGTGGCGGCGATGGCCGATCCCTTCCCGGATGTGGACGGCGGCGGCTTTGCGCTGCTGCGCCAGGCCGGTATCTCCGTCGAGATGGGTTTGATGGCCGCGCAGTCGCGTGAACTCAACCACGGCTTTCTATCGCGCATCGAACGTGGCCGGCCGTTTGTGCGGGTGAAACTGGCCGGCAGCCTGGATGGGCGCACGGCAATGGCCAATGGCGAATCCAAGTGGATCACCGGTGAGGCGGCGCGCGCCGACGTGCAGCAGTGGCGTGCCCGCGCGGGCGCCATCCTGACGGGCGCGGCCACGGTGTTGGCAGATGATCCGCTGCTGACAGCACGCCCGGAGGCTGGCGAATTCCTGCCGCCATTGCGGGTGGTGCTGGATGCCCGCTTGCGCACATTGGAATGCAGACGTGTGCGCGAAGGTGATGCGGCGACTTTGTATCTGCACGATCCGTCGGTACCGCCGCCCGCGCTGGAGGATGCCGAATTTGCCGGGGTGGGTGTGCAGGACGATGGCCGGCTTGATCTGGCCGGGGTGATGGCGATGCTGGCGGCGCGTGGCATCAACGAAGTGCATGTCGAAGCGGGGCCAACCTTGTGTGGTGCCTTGCTCAAGGCCGGATTGGTCGACGAACTATTGCTGTACATGGCGCCCTTGCTGATGGGCGATGGCGCGCGGCCGCTGTTGGCGGGCCTGGGCATTGAGCATATGGCCCAGGCCCTGTCGTTGGAGCTGCATGACGCCCGCATGCTCGGCAAGGACCTGCGCCTGCAGTTGCGGCCGACGGCGCAGATCTGTAGTGGCGCGCGCCACGGAGCGGGGGGCGCCGCGGCCAGCAACCCGCGGCCGCGGAGCGCCCGGGGACCAGGAACACAAACCGCCGGCGGCGCACGAAAAAAAACCC